>CAJXAU010000082.1 GCA_913050205.1 uncultured Verrucomicrobiota bacterium | reverse complement strand
ACCTCCTCGCCCTTGACCCAATGCGCGATGGCCAGCTTGCCGGCCGGGGACGGCTCGAACTCTGGTTCGGACTCCGGTTCGAAGGGAAACGCACCCGGTCCTTCGTCGAAACCACCAAAGTCATCGAGATCCTCAAACAGGCCGGAGTCGTTGAATTGTTGCAGTGAGTTGGCGACCATGATGGCGATGCTTGCGAAAGTGTGCACCATGTATTCGCCGTACAGGTTGACGTTGGAATGGGTCTCGATCAGCACACCATTCTGGTCGGACTTGATGAGCGACACCATGCCCTTCAACTTCTTGGTGTAGTCCAGATAAATCTGAAAAGTCTTTTTCAATTCGTCGGGCATCTGGCCCACTGTCAATTCGTTTATCTTGCCTCCCCACTCGACCGAGGCGGGGCTGGCGTAGCTGATGCCGTTGGCTTTCAAGTCGATTCCCTTGGTGATGGCCTTAAACTCGTCATTGTCCGTGAGCCTCGATTTGCCATCGCTGGCCTCGATGATGCTTTTTCCGAGCGCAGTGGAGGAGGCGAACACCAAATAGTCGTCCGTCTGAAAATAACACGGGGAGATGTCCAGTCCGGGAATCGGGATCGGCATGGGCAGCGGGATGGATTGCAGCGTGACATTGCCGACCTTGGTTTTCTGCGGTGGGGCGAGGCCTCCGGCCATGGCGTCGTTGAGCATTGTCAAAATCTTGTCGTCCTTCGCTCGGAGCAGGAGGGCAAAGGCGAAGGCATCCATCTCGATATCCTCTTCAAGCTGGAACATGAAACCGGGAAACGTCATCTGTTTTTCCGGATCCAGCGTCATCAGAAAGCCGATCTCACCGTCGTAGGTGCTGAGTACGTCCTTGCCGTCACCGGGGATGCTGGCCGACAAGGTCTGCCCATCGTTGACCTTCGCGGAGATGCGATCGCCCCAGTCCAGCACTGCGTTGATGTCTAGGTCGAAGTGACCGAGAATGGCGGTATCCTCCGGGGCTAGATTTAACACAGCGAGGTCGTGTGGTTCGTTGCCGAGCATCTTCCAGATCAGTCCCTCGCCATCCTGTGAGCTGCGGTGAACGTACATTTTGCTGCGCCAGAGATCCTCGCGCACCGCGAAGCTGCTCATGCCCACGCCGCCGATCTGACTCAGGCCGCTCTCATCATACGCCGGCTTGATGGCTCCAAAGAGATTGCTGAACATTGGGCCAAAAAGCGGGTTGTTGAAGAACGATTCCTCGCCGCCTTCCTTGGTCAATTCCAGCAGGCTTTCGACCATTTGATCCAGCTGTTTCATGACCTTGGCCGTGTTCAAATAGGCGTAAAGATGGCCGTTTGGGTCGAGTTTCGCCGCGACAGCTTCGAAGCTGGTCTTGGCCGGTTCAGCTGCCTTGGCCGGATTTGTCGGGAACAAGAATGCCCCCGCCACAAGGAGCGTTGTGATGGTTTTGCACGTAGTTTTCATTTTGTGTAGTCGATCTGCTTCGACCACGGTACCGTTCTACGAATAAAAGTCAATGTTTAAGTATAAAAATATAGAGCATCCGTCTCGCCGGTATGCGACTACTTTTGGTTAGGCGGGAAAACAGCACTACGCTTGGCCAAGCGCCGTGCGAGGGGGCGCTTGGTGAATCCTGTACGAATTGGGAAAGGTACTGATCTGTCAGTTGTCCCCTTGGCCAGACGGGAGGCCAAACTGGGCGACTTGGCTGTTGAAGGTGTGCTTCAACTCAACCGGTTTTTCCGCCGCTTGGCCAAGCGCAACGGGAATCTCGAACAACACGCTGGAGACCTGGCAGGCGCCTTCGTCCCTGCAGAAATAGGCGATCGCTTCCACTCGAACGAGGCCTTCCTTGGCTCCTTCCCTCATTTGAACAGGGATGGAGATTGAGCCGCTGCCGGTGAGGGCTCCGCTGGCTTTGGCCTCATCGATCGAGACCGGTGAATCTTCATCGGCGATGACCTGCCAACGGCTACCGGCGGCCTCGGTATACTTATGGCCACTTGGCAGCTTGAGGCTGAGCGTGAGTGCACCGGCCTTGCCCTTGGCCAAGCGCAACGGCTCGGTGCGGACGGTGGGCGTGCCGGGCAGGTCGGCCAGACGCACGCTGCGCGGGGCGATCGGTTCCTGTGCGGAGGGGACACCGGTGAGCTTGAGCGTGCGGACTTCGAGCGAGGCGAGGTCGACCACACGAATCACGTGGTTATTCGTGTCGGCGACGTAAAGCGTCTTGGCATCCGGGCCAAGCGCAAAGCCGGACGGCTCGGAAAACTGGGCCTCAAGCGCCTTGCCGTCCTTCAGTCCGGGCTTGCCGGAACCAACCCAGCGCTTGACTTCATTGGCCTTCGGGTCGAGCAGCTTGAGTCGATGGTTGTACGTGTCTGCAACGATGACCTTCTTTTCCTTCTCCCACCACTGCACGCCGAGGACGTGCTGCATTCGGGCCTTTTCGCCGATCCCGTCGATATCTCCAAACGCAAACAGGTTGCGGGGGCGGGCATCTTCGCCGCCGGCAATGGTGCGTGTTGCGCCGGTCTCGAGATGGATCGCGCGCACTGTGCTGCTCTCGCTGTCTGCGATGAACAGTTCTCCGGCACCGACAGTGAGGCCGGACGGCTGGGCCCAGGCGGCCTGAAACGGATCGGGGTGGTTGAGATTCTGCTCGGAGCCGTTGCCGCTGAAGTTGTGGGCGATTTTCTTCTCAAGATCGTACACCCAGATTTGGTGTGTGCCGGCCATGGCGATGAACACCTTGTCGGCCTCGACGTACACATCCCACGGGGTGCTGATGACTTGCTCGCGGCCTCCCCGGCCGCCGTTGTAGTCACGCCCCTGTGTGCCGTTGCCGACGAGCGTAGTCACGGTTTTGGCCTTGGTATCAACCACGCGCAGGGCGTGATTCTCTGCATCGGCGACGTAGAGTTTTTCGTTGTGCAGTGCCATGCCCTGCAGCCGGAAAAAACGGGCCTTATCATACGCGCCGTCGATCAGCCCGATGCGTCCGGTGCCGATTGTTTCGATGAACTTGCCGTCGAGATCCGTCACGACGATGCGGTGGTTGTTTGAGTCACTGATGTAAAGCAGCCCGGCCTTGGCATCGATGGCGAGTTTGCCGGGGTAACGCAGCGGGGAACTGACGACGGCTTTGTCCTTCTCTGGCGACATTGGCACCGGGTCGTGGCGAAACAGTTCCTTGGGATAAAACTCCAGCGCCGCCGTAATGCAGGCATCGAGCACCTCTTTGTTGCCCTCGCCGGAGACCAGTAGCATGAGATTGCCCTTGGGGCCGACCACGGCGAGCGATGGCCAACTGCGGACACCGACCTCCCGCCACATGCGCATCTCGTCGTCATTCACCACCGGGTGGGCGATCTCGTATCGCAGCACGGCATCCCGAATGTTGGCGGAGACTTTTTCGTTTTCAAACTTGGCCGAATGCACCCCGACGAACGCCACCGGGTAACCGGCATAGCGTTCCTCCAGTTCGACGAGGTCTGGCAGTATGTGGATGCAGTTGATGCAGCAATATGTCCAGAAATCCAGCACGACGATTTTCCCGGCCAGTTGCTTGCTAAACGACAGCGGTGGTGAGTTGAACCAATCCTTGCCCTCGGGAAACTCCGGTGCCTTGAGGGCGTCCGCACGCTGGTCGACGCGCTCGATATGGGCGTGAAGCTGCTTGAGCAGTTCCGGGAAACGCTCGCTGCGCGGCGGCAGGTCGGCCGCTTGGCCAAACGAAAGGGATGTAATGGAAAAAAGCAGGGCGACTGCCGGTTTGGCCAAGCGCTTGGCCAAGCGAAAAATCGATAAAGGCAAATACTGAGTCACGCGGACAAACTGCCGTCGCCCCCGAACGGTTGCAAGTTTGCAGTCGTGTGGCCGATTTTTTGGTGAACGGACTTTTTGTCGGCTCAACACACGGTTACGTTATAACGTCACAAGTCTCGCTGCCGATAGGGGGGGGTGACCGGATTGATTGGCAATAAATTGGAAATCAGTGGGATAGTGAAACGCTTGGGCGGCAGAAAAAAAGCCCCCGCCCAGCTTTTACACTGAACGAGGGCCAACCCGATGAAAACACACCGCACTTAGTCTTAAGTACGATGCCACGCCCTATACGCTCGAGAGGGGGTGAGGTTTCAATTTTTCTTCATTTTTTTGCAGACACAAAAAACGAGATCAACGCCGGTCGTTGACTGAAATCGCAGGCGTCCCTAGGCTGCGTCGCCGAGCATGAAACTGGTTATTTTAGCAGCGGGCTATGCCACTCGACTGTATCCACTTACGTTAAATCAACCCAAGCCACTTTTGCCGATCGCGGGCAAACCGATGGTCGATCACGTCCTCAAGAGCCTCGCGCCGATCGAGGCCATCGATCATGTCTACGTCGTTACCAATGAGAAGTTTGCGGGGCATTTTGAGGATTGGGCGGCGAATCGCGATCTTTCCGAGTTTTCTGCACCGGTTACGGTGGTGAACGATCATTCGACTGACGACACCAATAAACTCGGTGCCATCGGCGATTTGCACCTGGTTTTGAAAAGCCAAAACGTGGACGACGATGTGATCGTGGTGGCCGGGGACAATTTGTTCAGCGCCGGGCTGGGGGATTATGGCCGGATGTGCGCCGAGACAAACGCCCCGGTGCTTGGTGTGTACGATGTCGGAAGCCTCGAGGAGGCGACCAAGTACGGCGTGGTCGAGCCCAACGCCGAGGGGCACATTGTCAGTTTTGAGGAAAAACCGGCTGAACCGAAATCAACCCTCATTGGCATTGCGCTGTATCATTATCCCAAGGCGGTGCTGCCATTGATCGACCAGTACATCGCTGACGGTAACAACCCCGACCAGCCCGGTCGGCTGATCCAGTGGCTTTACCCACAGATGCCGGTCTACACGTGGAGCGTTCCCGGCACATGGTACGACATCGGTTCCAAGGAAACACTCGAAGAGGCAGACCAGATTTTTTCCAACAACCCATCTCAATGAAACGATTCATTTTCCTTCTCCTGACGGCGGCACTCCTGCCCGCGCTTGGCCAAGCACAAAACAACAAAGCCAAGCGCCCGAACCCGATGGCCGCGATCGAGGATCGACCAGGCCTGCCGCGTGTGTTGTTGATCGGCGACTCCATTTCGATTGGATACACGCTGCCGACACGTGAACTGCTCAAGGGCAAGGTGAACCTGCATCGCATCCCGACCAACGGCGGCCCAACCGTCAAGGGGTTGGCGCAAATCGAGTCGTGGCTTGGGAAGAAAAAGTGGGATGTCATCCACTTCAACTGGGGCCTCCACGACTTGAAGCACATGGGGCCGAACGGCGAAAACCTTTTCCCGAAGAAAAAGGGAGGCAAGGTGCAGGTGACATTGGAGGACTACGAAAAAAATCTCGATCGCCTTGTACAACGATTAAAGAAAACCAAGGCCAAGCTGATCTGGCGCAACACGACGCCGGTGCCACCCGGATCGAAGGGCCGCTACGTGGGCGACTCAATCAGGTATAACACCGCAGCGGAGCGGGTGATGATTCGCCACGGCGTTCCCACGCACGACCTGTTCACGATGAGCCGCGAACGGATGAAGGAGATCATGCTTCCGGCGAACGTCCACTACACCAAGGACGGCTCCAAGGCGCTGGCCGAGAGCGTGGCCAAAGTCATCCTGCAGGCACTCAAATAACCGCTGGCCAAGCGCAGGCTGAGACGGCACCCAGCCGTTCCCCCCGAAAAAAGACTGCCCAAGGGGGCGTTGGCGGTTTACCTTCTCCGGATGAGCCGTTTGTTTCGTTTATCTATTTTGGTGGCATTATGCGGGGGGTGGTCGGTTGATTCGCAGGCCGGTAACTGGCCGTCGTGGAGGGGTGACCTTGCCGGGACCGGCATCGTTCGCGATGGTAAACTTCCTCTGAAGTGGGACAAAAAGAAAAATGTTCGCTGGCGTGTCCCACTGCCAGACCGTGGCAACAGTTCGCCCATCATCTGGGGAGAGAAGGTATTCATCACACAGGCGACGGAAGCCGATAAACGGCGTTCTGTGATGTGCTTCGACAAGACCAACGGCACGCTGCTTTGGCAAAAGGGCGTGGTGTACGAGAAAGCGGAGCAGACACACCAGACCAACCCATACTGTTCCGGGTCGCCGGTGACTGACGGCCGCGTGGTGGTGGCCAACTACGCCTCCGCCGGCGTGGCGGCGTACGACTTGGACGGCGAACAACTTTGGCACCGTGACCTTGGGCCGCAAAAGCATGTCTGGGGGAATGGCACTTCACCGGTTTTGTTTGGAGACATCTGCCTCGTGTATCACGGCCCCGGGCCGGGCTCGACGCTGTACGGGCTCGACAAGTTGAGCGGGCGTACGTTGTGGAAACGGAAGATTGAGGAAAAGGACGATCCCAAGCGGGTGGATGGTTTTCGCGGGCGCAACGGCGGCATCAACGGTGCCTTCACCACCCCGATCGTGATCGAGGCGAACGGTCGGCACGAGGTGATCCTCAGCGGGGCAAACATTCTGTGGGCGTTCAACCCGGAGGACGGCAAGGAACTCTGGAGGTGCAGCGGCCTGAATCCGCTGGTTTACACGTCGCCGGTTTATGACGGCAACGTGGTTCTCTCGATGGGCGGTTACTTCGGGGCATCCATCGCGGTGAAACCCGGCGGCGAGGGCGATATTACGGCCAAGCGCGTATGGCACGATCCGCGATCGAAGAAAAACAGACTCGGTACGGCGGTCATCCGGAACGGCTACGCGTTTTTCGCCAACATGTCCGGTTTCGCGGAGTGCGTGGACATGAAAACCGGCAAGGTGGTTTTCGAGGAGCGCCTGCCGTCCACCGCCAACAACGCTGCATCGTGGGCCTCGCCGATCCTCGTGGGTGATCGAGTTTACGTGACCAACCAGTCTGGCGACACGAATGTGTTCCGTGCGGCCCCGAAGTTCGAATTGCTTGCGACGAACTCGGTCGGGGAATACTCGAACTCCACGTTGGCGGCCTCGGATGGGGCGATCTACCTGCGAACACACGAGAGCCTTTGGTGCATCGCCG
>CAJXAU010000081.1 GCA_913050205.1 uncultured Verrucomicrobiota bacterium | reverse complement strand
GTGAGGTGTTGAGACTGTTGTCGTTTGCTGGCCTCAACGATTATTACTTTCCGAGGACGGCTGGGACAGCCTTCCCTACCTGGATTTATCGCTTGGCCGAGCGGGACAAAAAAAGGACGAGCGCTTGGCCCGTCCGTTTGAGATCGTTTTAACGCTTGGTTTAGAACCGGTAATTTAATGTGGCCATCACGTGCTTACGATCGGCGAAGCCGGCCTCGATACCGTAGTTCCAGTTTTCGCCGGTCTTAAGGTTTACTCCGATCAGGAAGTTCCACTCATCCTCAGCCTCGGAAATAACGTCGTAGCCTACAGGGACGGACTGTCCCATGATTGGGAAGTTCACAGAGCCGTTTTGGTGTTCGTCGACCTCCTGATATTGGGCGCCGATGTAGAGAGCGCCCTTGAGAGCGCCCAGTGAGCCGTTGATGCCGACTCGCGGCGTTAACGTGAAGGCCTCGATTGTGGAGTCGCCGATGTCGAGATCGGACTCAGTGTAGTTGGCGTCCAGAGAGGCAAAGTAACTTTCGTATCCAGCAGCGAGGGTAGCGCCACCACCATAAACCGGGCCGCTGTACGCAACGCTGAACGAGGATGGCAACAGGCTGGCCACCTGCGGCGGCAAGCCGGCTACGGATAATCCGCTGGCGTTAGTCTCGCCGTCCACGTATCCAGCCACGCCGTAAACGTTGAGGAACGGTAGCAGCCAGGCGTCGAGCTTGGCGGTGGTGCTGGTGGCCCGGCTCTCAAGTTTGCTCGTCTGTGCCGGCAGGCCGGGTGGCAATTGCAACGGTGGGCCGCCTGGGAGAGGGAGTGGTGGTACATCGATCGAGACGGATTTGGATTCCATATCCTGCTCCAAGTAAAAGACGTTGGCACTGATGCCGAGCGGCAGAGGTAATTCCTTGCCAGCGGCGAGGCTTTTGCCAAGTGGCAACGATGAGGAGAGACCTTCCGCCTGAGCGGTTGAGGCCACAGCCAACGCAACGACCGTGGCGGAGAGTGTGGATTTGAACGATTTCATAAATTTTGGGGACCGGATGATTCCGTACTGTTTTTACGTCGGGAACGCAGGCAAAGTACCGGTCTCTGGTGTGTGGTACAACAAAAAAACCGCGACCCAAGGGCCGCGGTCTCGAAATGCTAGCCTGCGATCAGGCGATGACGGCGGCGTGGAATTCCAGCCAGTCGTCGAGGTTGTTCAGGTTGATAGCGTCCTTCGGATCGCCGTCCTGCAGGCCGTTGGCGCTGAGGATGCCTTGGCGGGTGGCGTCGTCGTGGTTGTAGCCTTCGATGGCGGCGTTCAACGCACCGACAGAGTCGGCGTCGAGCTTGGCACCTTCCTGAGACTGAATCCATGCCTCGAACTGCGGGTAGGTCGGTTTTTGGCTGGCGATGTAGTCACGAACCGCGTCGGCGTTCAGGCCGAGGCCGTCGATGACCATCGAGTCGTAGCCGGCACCGATTCCCGGGTAGCCGTCGGCGATTTTGCCGGCTGCCTCGAGGGAAACTTTCTGCCAAAGACGCGGCAGGTGCAACACGCCCAGTGGGCCTTTGGTGCCCGAACTAATCAGGGGAACAATTTTATCACTCATTGTATAGGTTTGTTTACGTTTAAATCCACAAGTGGAATGCGCGATCAGCTTAGACTTGCGCGGGAGAGTGGTCAATTCGAAAAGCCTTGGGGGTACAAAAAACTGGGTGGGTTTAAACCGAAGCGTTGTCATTCCGTCGAGAACAGAAAACTACGAAGTGACGAGCGTCGGCTTGCTCCGGATTGGGAGGGCGGATAAGTTCGCGGCATTCCAATGGAACCTGCTGATCCGCAAAAACAGTTCGAAGTCCTAGGCAATGATGGGAACGTCTACGGCCCGGAATCTGAGGAAACGATTCGGCACTGGCATGCTGAGCATCGGCTCGAGGCTCGGTCGAAGATTCGTCCGGTTGGCGAATCGGAGTGGCGTTCGCTTTCAACGTACGAGCAATTCGGGATTCCAGATTCGATACCACCGGCGGCACCGATCCCCGTGCCGGAAAAAGCCCCCGGCGTCATACTGTGGTATCGCATCTACAACGCATTGACGGTGTTGATGTATTTTGGGCTGGCTGGATTTTTTTGGTGGGTGAAATCGATTGATCTGGATTTTTCATCGCCTGAGGAGGAGATGGAATTGATTGTTATGGCCTGGGTCTTTTTGGTGGTGGGACTTCCGCTGGGGTTCTTTTATTTGGCCTGCTGTTTCATGACATATCGCCGTTGGCATTGGGTGCTTGGTTTTTTCTCCATCGGGATCGGGTTGACCGGTTGCTGTTTGCCAGTCTGTATCCCAATTCTCATTTTTTGGCTCAAACCGGAAACGAAAGCATGGCTTGGCCGAAACCAACAACAATGAAACCTATTTATTTGATCCTCCTGTTTTGTTTGGCAGGCGTTACGAGTGCCCGTGCGGAGTTGCGCGCTGGCGCGGCAAAGGTGGACGTCACGCCACCGGTGTTGCCGGTGATCCGCAATGGCGGTTTTCTTGAAGCCACCGACAACAAGGTGAAAGACCCCCTGCATGCGCGGTGTCTCGTGCTGGATGATCGCGTGACGCGTTTGGCCATCGTGGTGGTGGACAGTTGCATGGTGCCGATGGATTTGTGCGACGAGGCCAAGCGCCTTGCTTCGGACAAGACCGGTATCCCGGTAGATCGCATCCTGATCTCGGCCACCCATGCGCACAGTGCACCAAGCGCTATGAATTACTGTCTCGGGACCAGGGCCGACCCGCGCTATCGAAAATTTCTCCCGGCCAAGCTTGCCAAGTCCATCATAGACGCCAACGCCACCCTGCAGCCGGCCAAGGCGGCGTGGGGCAGGGTGGATGCGGCGGAGTACACCGCCTGCCGGCGATGGTCGTATCTTCGCGGTCACGAATTGACCGATCCGTTCGGCGGGAAAACTGTACGCGCAAACATGCACCCCGGCTATCGTAACTCCAACGCCGTGGGGCCGACCGGGCCGGATGACCCTTGGTTGAGTTTTCTGAGTGTGCAAACGGCGGATGGACAGCCGATGTCGGTGCTGGCCAATTTTTCGATGCATTATTTTTCCGGGCACAACGGACTGTCTGCTGATTTTGCCGGGGCGTTCTCCGAGGGCTTGGCCAAGCGCTTGGCCAAGGGCGAATCGTCGTTTGTGGGTATCATGTCGCAGGGTACGAGTGGTGACCTGTGGTGGGGCGACTACAGCCTGCCCAAGGCGCAGTCATGGTCGATGCACGAGTACGTGGGCAAACTGATTGAGTTGGTCACTCAACGCTTGGCCAAGCTTGAGCATACGACTGAGGTGCCGCTTGGCTTTGCCGAGTCCCGCATCGAACTGTATCGGCGCACGCCGGATGCCGCCCGTCTGAAATGGGCCAACGACTTGCTGGCCAAGATGGAGGGGCGGCGTCCCCGAAACCGACCGGAAGTGTATGCCGAACAGGCAGTCTGGATCTCCCGGAATCCGCTTGAGACGGTACCGCTGCAAGCCGTTCGTGTGGGTGATCTCGGCATGACGGCGATCCCCTGTGAAGTTTACGGATTGACTGGGCTGAAACTCAAGTCGGCGAGCCCGCTGCCGCTGACGTTCAACGTCAGCTTGGCCAACGGGGCGAGCGGATACATACCGCCGACGGAGCAGCACATTTTGGGAGGCTATACGACCTGGCCGGCACGCACGGCAGGGCTCGAGGTAAATGCGGAAACGCGCATCGTCGAAGAAGTCACGCGATTGCTGGAGCAGGTATCGGGTAAAAAACGTAAACGATTCGCCGAGCCACAAACGGCCTACTCAGCGGCGGTACTCAAGGCCAAGCCGGTAGGCTACTGGCGACTTGGCGAACAGGGTGGCAGCATCGCAAAGGACTCATCCGGAAACGGTAACCATGGCCGTGTGCGTGGAGGAGTGGGCAGACATTTGCCGGGGATGCATGACCCGAAGACGGGCGAGGATCACTCGTCACGGGCGGCTCACTTTGCCGGCGGGAGGGTCGAATTAAATGTCCCCGCGAGTAAATCTTTCTCCGTTCAGTTTTGGATGTGGAACGGCATGATTAACAAGACTACTTCCGTTGAAAATATCGTGGCTGATTGGGACAAGGTGCATCTGCAACTGGCCAATTTCAAAGAAGGAAGTGACCCTGTGTTGACCCTGATACCGGGGAAGGTTGCGTTGCGAACGGTTGAGCCAAGAAAATGGCATCTCGTGACGGTGGTGATTCGTCCGAACCGATACGAACTTTGGTTGAATGGCGAGCGTGTGTTAAACGAGCCGTCCTCTTCACACTACGAAAATAATACCGAAACGAGGCGATTCGTCTTTGGGGGATCCAGCGAGGGTAATCTCGATTTTCATGGAAAACTCGACGAAATAGCCTACTTCAATCGAGCCTTGAGCGGAAAAGAAATCACTCGGTTCGCTCAGGTGATCCTCAAAAAACCTATAAAATAAGCAACAATCAAGAAAATGAGATTCAATTGCATTTTTAAGTTGACGTAATTGAAATTGAATCTCATTGTCTGCGCCGCCGCTTTTGATGAGCGGTTTAATGTTGTGTTTAAAGTGAGAAAGAGTCGCAAACTCAAAAACCCGATTCCGGCCTTGGTTGCCGGTATTTGTTCGGTCGGTGCAGCTACCGGCATAGCTCAAGAGGCCACCGATGAACTGGATCCTGTATTGGTAAGTGGTGCCATCGTCGGCTCCAAGGAGGGCGTAAACCAGATCACGGGTTCGGCAACCTATCTGGATATCGATGATCTGCGTGTTCATTCGATCAGTGACATCAACTCCGCTCTACGTCGTGTGCCCGGTGTATATGTTCGCCCGGAAGATGGCTACGGCAACTTCCCGAATATCAGCCTGCGTGGCATCGACATGGGGCGCAGTTCAAAGGTCACTGTCATGGAGGACGGCATCCTCGCCGCGCCCGCACCGTACTCCTCGCCGTCCGCCTACTACAGCCCCACGCTGGAGCGCATGAGCGGACTGGAGGTCATCAAGGGATCCAGCCAAGTGAAGTACGGCCCGCACACCACCGGCGGTGCGATCAACTACCTTTCCACCTCGATCCCGGAAGAGGTAACCACTTACTCGAAGGTGTATTACGGTGAATTCGATGAGATGGTGAGCCACGTCTACCATGGCGGCAAAAAGGAAACCGGTGCCGGCCGTGTTGGGTACCTCGTCGAGGGATACTACCGAACCACCGATGGTTTTAAGGAATTGCAGGGAGCCAACGGCGACACCGGGTTTACCCGCAGCGAGCCGATGGTCAAATTGTCCTGGGAGCCGAACACAGCGAACTACCAGTCGTTTGAGTTGAAACTGGGCAGCACCGACTTCGATGCAAACGAAACCTATCTTGGCTTAACGGATGAAGATTTCAGCGCCAACCCGAATCAGCGTTACGCGGCCTCCCGAAATGACGAGATCAATACCTACGCTTCACGCGGTTATCTCCGTCACTTTGTGGAGATTGGCAACAACGCCTCGTTAAAGACCACCGCCTACTTTTCCAAGTTCCATCGCAACTGGTTCAAGCTGGACAAGGTGGGCACCGCTGCCGACGGCAGTGCGGGCCAGAGCGCGTACAAGGTTTGGAACGATGCGGAATATCTCAGTGTCATAAGGGGGGAGAGCGCCGGTCACATCCGGCTAAAGGCCAACAACCGCGACTACTCCGCGCAAGGCATCGAGTCCATTCTCAACTACGATCTGGCGCTGGGTTCACTCGAGAACCAATTGCAATTTGGGATTCGTTTTCACAACGACGACATTGATCGCTATCAGTGGTACCACAAGTACGATCAGGACGCACACGGCGGTTGGTCCTCCAACGGCCCTGATGCACCGAGCGGCAAGGCGGGGGACCGTCTTCAGTCAACTGACGCCCTGTCCGTCTACATTGAGGACCGCATCGCGATCAACGACAAGCTCTCCGTCATCCCCGGTATTCGTTTTGAGACACTGGATTTTAGCTACGATCAAAACACCCGTACCACGGACAAATCCCCGGCGGGTGGCAGTGGTGACATGGACGTCGTCACTGGAGGCGTGGGCTTGTCCTACGATGCATCGGCCAACTTGAACCTGTTCGCCGGGGCATATCACGGCGCCTCGCTTCCGGGGCCACGTTCTTACATTCGCAGCGGCGAGTCGCTCGATGAGGAAAGCTCCATGAGCTACGAGTTGGGTTATCGCTACCAAAATGATGCCTTTGTGAGCACTGGTGCATTGTTTTACTCCGACCTTCAGGACTTTATCGTACCGGATAATCTTGGAACCGGCTTTGAAGAGTTCGAGGGCGGCGAAACCGTAGTCACGGACAACGGTCCGAATGACGGTGAAATTTCGGCAGTCGGTCTTGAGTTGCAGTTCGGTTACGACTTCGGTGTGGTTGCCGGTGCAAACTACAGCCTGCCTGTTACACTGGGCTTGACCTGGACTGAGGCTGAGTTTGAGAGCGGTGCCAGTTCGGCTGACGGCGAAAGCATTTTCAGTGGTGCGAAGGCGGGTAACGAGGTGCCGTACATCCCTGAGTTTCAGATGCACGCCGGCATCGGCTTGGCCACCGGCAAGTACCGGATCAACCTGGACGGCACCTACGTGGGTGAGTCCAGCGCTTCCGGTGCAAACGGGTCCGGCCCGTACAACTACGCCGGCAAGTACGACTCCCGCTACGGGGAGATCGACAGCTACGTCGTCGCTGACCTGACGGTTCGCTACGACGTGTCCGACTCGACCAACGTGTTCGCTACCGCGCGTAACTTGTTCGATGAAGAGTACGTTGTGGGGCGTCTGCCGCAGGGCGCACGCCCGGGCATGCCACAGCAGTTGCTCTTCGGTATCGAGTCACAGTTTTGATGATCAGTTCCTCCGGTGATGGTCGTTCAGGCACGTACGACCGACATTTCTGATTTCAAATGGGCCGTCCCAAAAGGGGTGGCCTTTTTTTTCATTTGTTAACGTGCTAGCCTTCGCCGACCGCACTTGGCCAACCGATGACAACAAACTTGAACGACATGATGAAACTGTTGCCCGTGTTATTGGGGGTCG
>CAJXAU010000080.1 GCA_913050205.1 uncultured Verrucomicrobiota bacterium | reverse complement strand
AAACCACCCGGTGCACGATCAGGTCGGCATAGCGGCGGATGGGCGAGGTGAAGTGAACATAGTCCTGTTTGGCCAGCCCATAGTGGCCGACCGGGTGCGTCGAGTAACAGGCCCGCTTCATGCAACGCAGGTAGCCAATGCGAAACACGTCCTCCAGTGGATGCCCGGCGAGGCTGGCCAGGAATTTACCGGCCTGCTTTTGATCCGCGAGATTGCCGGCTCGAATCCCCATCAACGCCGCCTGCGCTCGAAGGTTGTCGAGTTTTTCATCATCCGGTTCCTCGTGAACCCGATGCACCGCCTTCACACGACGACGCTTGATCTCCTTCGCCACGGCCTCGTTGGCCAGCAGCATGAACTCCTCAATCAACTGGTGCGAAATGTCGTTCTCGACACGGCGAACTTCACTGACACGCCCCTTCGCATCGAGGAACACCTTATGCTCCGGCACGTCCAGATTCAGCGCGCCTGAGCGAAATCGAGTCTTGCGCAGTTTCTGCGCTAGCCTGTTGGCGTGATGCAGCATGCGCTCGGTTTCGTCCCCCGGCTCGCGTTCGAGGACCGCCATCGCCTCTTCGTACGCGTATCGGTGCTTGGAACGAATCACCGTGGAATGAAACTTGGCCTGTTCAACCCGCCCACTGTCCGTCAGCAAAAACTCCACGCTGCGGGCTAGCCGGTCGACGTTAGGTTTGAGCGAACACAGTTCATTGCTCAACTCCTCCGGCAACATGGGGATGACTCGGTCCACAAGATACGTCGAGTTGCCCCGGCGGCGGGCCTCCTTGTCCAGTGCGCTCTTCGGCGGTACGTAATGGGACACATCAGCGATGTGAACCCAGAGCCGCCAACGGCGCCCCTCGACGCGCTCCACCGAGATGGCGTCGTCAAAATCCCTCGCATCCACCGGGTCGATGGTGATCACGAGATCGTCCCGACAGTCCACGCGCCCAGCCCGGTCGGCCTTCGTCACCTCGGTGCCAAGCCGCTTGGCCTCGGCCACGACCTTGGGCGGGAACCGGGTGGACAACTCGTACTGACGGATGACCGACTCCACGTCCACCCCCGGCTTGGCCGGGCTGCCGAGCACCTCGACGAGCCGCCCCTCCGGCGCGTTGTGACGGGACGGCCACTCCGTAATCTCCACCACCACCTTGTCACCGCGCCTGGCCTTGGCCTTGCCCGCTTGGCCAAGCTTGGGCAGATAAATGTCGTGTGTGATTCTCGGGTCGTTGGGTACGATGTACCAAAGTTGGCGGGACTTCTCGAGCGTGCCGACCACCTGCGTCCGCGCACGTTCCAAAACCTTTACCACTTTGCCTCGAGGCCGATTGGCCAAGCGCACCGGCCGCCCACTGCGGCGGGGCGAAGGCAGGACTTGGTTTACCAACACCAGCACGCGATCGTTGTGCATTGCCGTGCCGGCGGAGTTCGGCGGGATGTCGATCGTCGGTTGCGACGCGTCGCCAGTCAGCACCCGGCCACCGCCCCGGCGATTCATCAGGATTCGGCCCGCCACATGATCTTCATCGTTCGGTAGCGCGAACCGTTTGTCCGGCAGCTTTACCACGCGACCGGCGCGGACCAACCCCCGCAGCTCACGCCGAACCTCCTTAATTTTCGGTTGGCCCGGGGCTACGCGCTCCGCGAGTTCGTCCGCCGCGAGCGGGACATAATTTTTTCGCCCCATCAACCGGAGCAGTTGTTTTTCAAATGTCATCTAAAATAGCGGTGTTTTGATTCGCGTCCGCAGAACATCCCACCCCAACCAGCAAATCCATTGCCATACAGAGGCTTGTATCGACTCTTTTGCAGCGCCACAACGAAAACATTCGCAAAACCAAACAAACATGCAAAAACTCGATCAATAGGATCTAAGCGTAACGAAGTTCAACCCGATTTATCGGGTGAAAATCACGCAGCACGCGCGAAAATCACGCGCAAATGCCGGCCGAAAACTTTGATTTGATCTCAATCCGGCACACTTCAGTCATGGCATTATGGCTGCTATATTTTTCTTCAAATAGGCGTTGACAAGCGTCCCAACAGACACGAAGCTGCGCCTTCCTTTAACCCTAATTAGGTGAAGAGTTAACAGTTAACTAAATTAATCAAACCAAACGAATCGCATCATGAAGCGTTTTCAAAAAAACAAGATCGGGGCCTTCACGCTCATTGAGCTGCTGGTCGTTATAGCCATCATCGCCATCTTGGCGGGGATGCTTCTCCCGGCACTGGCGAAAGCCAAAGCCAAGGCACAGCGCATCAACTGCGTGAGCAACCTAAAGCAGGTCGGCACTGCGACTCGCATCTACGCGACCGACAACCAGGATCGTTTCCCCTGGCAGGTATCGGAAGCTGAGGGCGGTTCCGCTGATGCGTTGAAAAAGTACCAGAACAACTGGATGCACTGGCAGGCTCTTTCCAACGAGCTCAGCAATCCTAAGGTCATCCGCTGCCCGCGTGATGGTAACCGTCCGCCGGTGAGCAGCTTCGCAACCAAGAAGCCGCGCGGCAACCGTACTGCAGAGCCGATCGGCGTGCACAAGAACAAGAGCATGAGCTACTTCATCGGCGTCGAAGCTGATGAGTCCAAGCCCAACAACGTTCTTTCTGGCGACCGTAACATTGAATACGGCAAGTACAATAACGACAATGATAGCAAGGGTGCCAAGAAGAAGCTCGGCAAGAAGTTCACTGGTAGGAACAGCGTGAACTGGACCGAGAGCCTTCACGAAGGTCAGGGCGACCTCCTTCTCTCTGATTCGTCGGTACAACAGGCCAGCAATGCCAAGCTCGCCACGTACCTGCAAGACTCCAGCGCGAAGGACAACGAAATGCTCTTCCCGGCTGGCAAGTAATATCAGGCCAAACCTTTCGAAGACCCTCTCAATTGAGAGGGTCTTTTTTTGTACTCGAAGCACTTCCTAAAAATCGACTTTTCCCGTTGACTCCATCGTAATCCGAACGTAGTTTCCCCCAACCGAGATCCGAACCGGTGTCCGAGCGATCGGCGCCACTCTTAAAGCTTTATGAAAAAGACCACATCTCCAAAAAAACTGAAATCCAAGGTTTTCCTCGGGTTTACGTTGATCGAACTGTTGGTGGTGATCGCCATCATCGCCATCCTTGCCGGACTACTTTTACCGGCCCTCGCCCGGGCGAAGGACAAGGCCCATAACACCATCGACTGGAACAACAACAAGCAGATCATGCTGGCGTTGAACATGTTCACCGGGGATCACGAAGAATACATGCCCCACCCGACTTGGGGTGGAAACGGCGGCGGCCCGACAGGATGGGCTTATGCTGGTAATGCTGCCGAACGGACCACCGGTTGGAAAGCCGGCGGACGCTGCGACAAACCAAACCACAACTGGACGGGATCCACCGCCATGCCTACTTATTCCTCGGTTTCCAACGCATCCAATCTGGAAAAACACCTCGCAGGTCAAAGGGAGTCTTTCCGGCACGGACAACTCGGCGACTACCTCGGCAACAACCAACAGGTATTGATGTGCCCGAAGGATTCCGCCACATCCAAAACCTCCAAGTTATTCTGGCAGCGCCCAATCAAGATCACCAGCTACACATGGAACGGAAACATCATCTTCTTCCACAACGGCAACCCACAAACCGGTTCTTATAATGCCGGGCGAGTCCGAAAAATCTCGTCTACAGAACCCGGTAACATCGTCCAGTGGGAAACGGACGACACAAACCCGTTCTGGTTTAATGATGCCGGCAACCAGCCGCATGAGGGGATCTCTCAACGCCATGCCACGGCAGGAGAAAACAGGACCGGCCATCAGGATGTTGGCGGTTCCGCCACCGTGGGAATCGTCTCCGGTGCGGCGATCAATCTGAGCTACAAGAAATTCTACGCCATGGCACAAACCAACGGCCGACCAAACCACCCGAACGACATCTGGTGGGGCAACTCAAACCGTTGAACGGAACATCAACTTTTTCAAAACGGCCTGCGCGAGCAGGCCGTTTTTTCTTTTCCACCTCAAATCCAGACGCATAGGATTTGCGCAAGAGTCTTGGAACGGCTGCACTACGGCACTTTCAAGATAATGCAAAACGGCGCTGTCTCGATTGATGCAACATCCCGTCGTTGGCTTAAAATAGAACACTTAATCCTCACCCCGGCACATCAACCAGTCAGTTACAACCAACACCCTCACACGGAAGAAGCAAGTTCAACACACCCGCTTGGCCAAGCGGCAGCTTAACACTACAGCATGAATTGGCACCCCTCCACCGTGCGATGGTTGATCACCGTTCTGGTCGTATCGGTTGTGTTGCTGCTGATCAACCTCCCCGACCCACCCGAAAAACCGGACGCCCCCGCCAACCCAGCGCTTGGCCAAGCGCCATCGCAGCAGCAACCGCCCTACGAGATCACCCTGCCCTACCGACGTGCCGATAACGAATACGTCGGTTCCAACGCCTGCCGCGAGTGTCACACCGATGAGCACCAAAGCTGGCATGCCTCGTACCATCGCAGCATGACGCAGATCATGTCGCCCGAAACGGTCAAGGCGGCGTTTGACGGCCAGTCACACACGTTCGGAAGCGAACGGTTCACCATGCACAAGCGCGGCGACGAGTACTGGACCACGATCGAAAATCTCGAAGCTGCCAAGGCCGCACCGGACGGCCACGATCCGGAGGCGGTTCACGTGCGAATGGGCATGGTCACCGGTTCCCACCACATGCAGGTTTTTTGGCTGCCGGGCATGATGGGCAACCTGCAGATCGGCTTCCCGTTCTCGTGGCTGATCGAGGATCAACGCTGGGCACCACGCAACAGCCTGTTTATCCGCGATCCGCATACGGTGATTAGCCAGGAGAATTGGAACATGAACTGCATCCGCTGCCACACCACCGGGCCACAACCCAAGCCCAACAAGGCCGAGCAGCGGTTCGAGTCACAGATCGCCGACCTTGGCATTTCATGTGAAGCCTGCCACGGCCCCGGACAGCAGCATGTCGATCGCCAACTCCAACTGGCCAAGCTCCCCGAGGCGGAACGCAAACAGGCGCTTGAGACGGACCCGCTTTCCATTGTGCAACCAGCCGACCTCGACCACACACGCAGCACCCAGGTTTGCGGCTCATGCCACGGGATGAAGTGGTTCGACAAAAGTGAAAACTGGACCGCACACGGATTCAGCTACCGCCCCGGCGACGATCTTGCGAAGACAACACCTATCATCCAACCAACACAGCTCGACAAACAGCCGTGGCTCAAGCCGGTGCTGGAGAAGAACCCGGACATCCTCGCCGACTTTTTCTGGCCTGATGGAAAAATCCGCGTCACCGGGCGGGAGTACAACGGATTGCTCGAGTCGGCCTGCCACCAACGCGGCACGATGTCCTGCCTGAGCTGTCACTCCATGCACAAGAGTGATCCCAACGACCAACTCGCCCGAGGCATGCGCAGCAACCAAGCCTGCCTTCAATGCCACGAGGATATGGCCGGGGACATCACCTCCCACACCCGACACGCCACAAACTCAGCCGGCAGCAATTGTTACAATTGCCATATGCCGCACACGTCGTACGGACTGCTCAAGGCCATCCGAGGGCACACGATCGAGACCCCCGACATCGCAACCACGCTTGAGACTGGTCGACCCAACGCCTGCAACCTGTGTCATCTCGACAAGACCCTTGACTGGACTGCGGAACATCTGGCCAAGCGCACCGGCAAACCGAAAGCCAAGGTGCCGGAGATTCACCAAACCACGGCCGCCTCCGCCGTCTGGTTACTCAAAGGGGATGCGGGACAACGTGCGTTGGCCGCTTGGCACATGGGCTGGGAACCGGCCCTGCTCGCCAGTGGGAGTGGATGGCAGTCGCCCCTGTTGGCGGACACACTCAACGACCCCTACGCCGCCGTCCGTTACATCGCGCACAAGGCATTGAAGAAACAGCCCGGCTTTGTAGCGTACAAGTATGACTTTGTGGCGGACGAAACCAAGCGCTTGGCCAAGCGGGAGGAGGCGATGAACATTTGGCAGCAGGAATTACGAATCACCCTTCCCAAGCCAGTCGCCCCGGTATTGCTCAACGAGCAACGCGTCCGTGACATCGATCGTGTGCAAGACCTCATTCGCACCCGGGACAATCGCCCCATGCGCCTGCGTGAATAAAACTGCCAAGTGGGCTTGGAATGATGGCTTGCCTTAAACGGTTTCCGTTTTCAGACTGACTCCCGTTCCGATGTTGTTGACGAAGACGTTCCGTGGTCACCGTGGTGCCTTCACGTTGATCGAGTTGCTTGTGGTGATTGCCATTATTGCGATCCTTGCGAGCCTGTTGCTGCCAGCCTTGGCACGTGCCAAGGAGCAGGCGCACCGGACGACCTGCAAAAACAACGCACACCAATGGCTTCTCTCACTCGCCATGTATGCGGGTGACAACGACGATGCCTTCCCGCCCGGTGGCTCGAGCAATCCATATTGGAACTCGGTTTGGTTTCGCGACACGATGACCAACCAGTATCACATCCGCCGCCCCATGTTTTACTGCCCGTCGAACCGGAGCTGGAATCGGGACGACTTTTGGACCTGGCCGGGTGGACGCGACTCGGTGATGGGCTATTTTTATTTTGCCGGCGAGAAGCGTTACTCCAACAACAGGTCGATGTTTCAGGAACAGGTTCGCACCCCGGTTTTCGCCCTAAAGACAACGGATTCACCTCATTACGAGGTAATTTGGGCGGATTTAAACCGTAAATACCAAGGTTCATGGGGACGGCCAGGCGACCCGAACCCACTGATGCGCGGAGTCAATCATTACAATGATCAGGGGGATGAACCGGAGGGATCAAATGAGGGATTTTACGACGGCCATGTCGAATGGATTAAAGGAGTGACGTTCATCAAAAAGCCAAAAATGATGGGCAACCTATACTTTTGACCCCTGAAAACAGGGAGCAAAACGCATGTTACGTCACAAAAATGTCACAGTAAAAAAAGTGCTTGTACACTGATAAAAATCGGGTAAGGTCTCGCGCATCTTGCACGGCGTGCGGATGCAAGCGCTGTCGTAAGAGTCTACTACTAA
>CAJXAU010000079.1 GCA_913050205.1 uncultured Verrucomicrobiota bacterium | reverse complement strand
GCTACCAAGTATGGCACCGTTGTATCTGCTTTACCGTGTAGCAGCAGCGAGGGAGGCATCCCTTTTCGAATGTTATGATACGGAGACATCGTCGTCGGATCTTCCACTCCGAGTCGACGTTTCATCCTTTCCAATTGCCTCTTCCGGTCCGCACCAAACTCTTTAACCCCTTTAAGTTCAGCTGTTATGACTCCCGGATTGAATAACACCATCGCGTTGGGGACGGAGCTGATCTTCATGTCTTCGCCCGGTTCGTCGTGCTTGGGCAGTGTACCGGTGCTGGCAGCCACGTGTCCGCCGGCCGACCCACCGCCGGCTGCCACACGATTCGGGTCGATGCCAAGTCGGTTGGCATTCTGGCGAATCCAGCGAACGGCTGATTTGCCGTCGCGCACGCAATGGAACGGCTTCGTGCCCTGCCGGCTCGCCACGCGGTAATCTGCCGCCATGGCGACCATGCCCTTCGAGGCGAGGTAGCGGCAGTGTTCCTGAAATTGTTTCGGTGTGCCGCCAGTCCACCCTCCCCCGAAAAAGAAGACAATTGCCGGACGCTTGGCCCCGGCCTTGTGGCCCTTGGGCTCGTAGATGTAAACCTTCAACTTCACGTCGCCGATGGTTTTGTAAACCTCGGCGCGTGAACCGGGCAAATCGAAGTCACTCGCGTACGGTCCCTTTTTCTCCTGCGCCAGAATCGTCAAGGGGGCCAGTAACGCAGCCGTCAATGTAATGATGTTTTTCATGAATAGTTAAATATCGAATTTGATGATCTGCCGGGCAACCTCACCTTGGGCCAGCGCGTCGAACCCTTCGTTGACCTGTTCCAGATCAATGAAGCGGCTGTTCAAAATGTCCACCGGCAATCGCCCTTCGCGGTATAGCTGCATGAAGCGTGGGATGTCGCGTTTGGGCACACACGAGCCCATGTACGAGCCCATGAGTTGACGCTCCTCGGCCACCACCGAGAGCGCGGATATTTTTAATTCGCTATCAGGGCTGGGCAGGCCGACCGTGACCGTGCGACCGCCCTTGCGCGTGGCGGCGTACGCTTGGGCAAGCGCCTTCTCGCTGCCGACCGCCTCGAACACGTCTACCGCACCGCCGCCAGTCAGGTCGCGCAGGGCCGACACCGGATCGACCTCCGAGGCGTTGATCACGTGCGTCGCTCCCGCCTGCTTGGCCAAGTCCAATTTATTCTCCAGTGTGTCCACCGCGATGATGGGGTATGCGCCCACCAACTTCAGTCCCAGCACCACGCTCAGCCCAACGCCGCCCACGCCAAACACGGCGGTCGATGTTCCCGGCTGCACCTTGGCCGTATTCACCACTGAGCCCACGCCGGTCATGATCGCGCAGCCAAATAGCGTGGCCATATCAATCGGGTAGGACTTGTCGATTTTCACCAGCGACTCCGTCACCGCCACCGTGTACTCCGAATAACCGGACACGCCCTGATGATGATTTACCTCCCCGCCGTCGCTCACCGCGAATCGTCTGCCGCCGTGCAACAGTTGCCCGGTGATCGCCGCTTCGTACGCCGGTTCGCATAACGGAGCGCGGCCCACGGCGCACATTGGGCAACCGCCACAACACGGCACGAATGAAAACACGACGTGATCGTCCGGCTTCAAATCCTTCACCCCAGGCCCGACGTCGCGAACAATCCCAGCCGCTTCGTGGCCCATCACCATCGGCACCGGGCGCGGACGCGAGCCATTAATCACCGACAGGTCGGAATGGCACAACCCCGCACCAGCCACCTGCACCAGAACCTCCCCCTCTTTGGGACCGTCGAGTTCCACCTCCTCAATCGAGAGCGGACGCGACTCGGCATACGGCCGAGGCAACTCCATCTGTCGAATGACTGCCGCCTTGGATTTCATGCGCGAAAAAATACCGCCCCGCTTGGCCAAGCGCAAAGGCAAAGTCCCACCGCTTGGCCAAGCGCTTGGGTAAAAACATCTCGGATCTCTCTTAATTTTTTATTGCGGACTCGCTGGCTCGTCCCTCCGGCTTAACCTAAGCGCAACATTGGAGGGACGAGCCTGCGAGTCCGCTTGGTCACAAAACTGCCGAGTCTCCTCGTGCAAATTCATTTGGGTTATTTGTTTACAAACTGATGTTGTTTCACTTCAATGCCTTTTCCCGTGGATCGTAAGACGCTGGACAACATTTTCGAAAAGGGGATTTTGGGGGTGGTGCTCGCCGCCCTGCTATTCTCTGCACTGGCCACGGGAGCAGTGCGCACGCTGGAGTTCGCCGTTGTAGAGGTTTTGGTCGCTTCGGCTGGCATTCTTTGGTTGGTCCGCATCTGGGTGAACCCAAAACACAAACGCCTGCTTTTGCCGCCAGTCATCTGGGCGATGCTCCTTTTTCTCGGATACGCCCTGTTCCACTACACTCAGGCGGACGTGGAATACACGGCCCGCAGAGAGGTACTGCGGTTGGTGGTGTATGCGCTGCTGTTCCTTGTGGTGCTGAACAATCTGCACAAGTCGGACTGCACACAGCTGGTTTTGTACGTGATGGTGTTGGCCGGAACCGGCATCGCAATCTACGGCCTCGTACAGGTGATCACGGGGTCGGACGGAGTCTGGCATTTCACCCGACCGGAGCAGTATAAGGGGCGCGGCTCCGGTTCGTTCATTAATCCAAATCATTTCGCCGGCTTTCTCGGGATGCTGCTGCCGCTGTGTCTGGCCTCGGTGCTGACAGGCCGAATCAGCCAACCAATGCGCATCCTGCTCGGTTATTCAGCGTTAATGCTGCTCGGAGGGGTGGCGGTAAGCATGTCGCGTGGCGCGTGGATTTCCACCGCACTGATGTTGCTGGCCCTGATCGTGGTGCTGGGGCTGCGGAAGCAGTTTCGGCTCAAGGGTATTATCCTGACCTGTGTGGCGCTGGGAGTGATCGGCCTATTCTTCGTGAAGTCCGATTTCGCTCAGAGTCGCATCAGTCACGTGAGCACACCGGGCACACCGGAGCATGTGGGTTCTCGCACACAGTTGTGGAATGCGGCTGCGGATGTATGGAAGGAGGAAAAACTGCTGGGTGTCGGCCCCGCTCATTTTGATCATCGTTTTCCGAAACACCGGCCAACCACCCTGCAATCCCGCCCGGTACGGGTGCACAATGATTATCTCAACCTACTGGTGGACTGGGGAGTACTTGGCCTGCTGCTGGCCGGCATTTGGCTGGGTACGTTGACGTTCGTCATTGTCAGGAGTTGGAAGTATTCGCAGCGAACCTCAAGCGATCTCTCGGCCAAGACCAGCAATCGCGCAGCGTTCGTCCTGGGCAGCACACTTGGTCTTGGCTCACTGGGGCTGCATTCGTTTGTGGACTTCAACCTGCACATCCCCTCCAATGCGATGCTGGCCACGACGCTTGCCGCGCTGCTGACTGCGTTCATCCGGTTTGCCACGGAACGCTACTGGGTGCCGCTGAAAGTGCCACAACGGCTGGTGTTGACTGTGCTTGTGGGCGGGATGTCCGGGCTACTGCTTGGCCAAGCGCTTGGCCAAGTGCAGGAGCACAACGCGCTCAAGGCCTCGCAAAATGCGAAGTCGTTTTCCGATCAGGTTGCCCAACTTGAACTCGCTATGGAACGGGAGCCGAACAACCCAAAAACGGCCGCCTCGCTTGGGGAGATTCACCGACGCCACGCGACGGAATCTCGACGTGCGGATAAACGAAGCCACCTTGACAAGGCGGCTTCTTGGCTAAGGAAGGCGATTCGACTGAACCCGCATGACGCCTATTCACACGCGCGACTCGGGATGGCGCTCGATCAATTGAATCAAACCGAGGAAGCCGAAAAGATGTTTACCAAAGCAGAGCAACTTGATCCGAACGGTTACATGACCGTGGCGTACGTCGCCTGGCATAAAATGCACATTAAGGATTATGCAGCAGCCAAGCGATATTTCGAACGTGTCTCGCCGATCGATGATCCGGCCACGGCTGAAAACGAAGAGGAAAAGGGCCTCGTCGCTTGGCGTTCGGAATCCGCCGCCACCAATCTGGCCAACCAAATCCGCGCTGTCTATCTGCCGTACATCAACGAGCAGTTGGAGGATTTGGAGTAATCATTCGCCCCGGTTCGAAGCCGGGGGCAATACCGTAACGATTAATCCAAGGCGATACTCAGGGAGGCTAGAAGCATGTGGGCGGAGTAGTCATTTGCCCCGTTGGCGCTTGGTTCGTCGTTATTGAACCAGCCGTACTGAAAGTTGAATACGGCCGCCTCGCCGATCCGGTGCCGCAGACCAAGCGTGATACCGTACCGCTCGGCATCCAGCCCATAGGCAATTTCTCCGGGTAGATTTGAGTCACCAAAGTCTGCACGGTAGTACGATCTGGTGAAGTTCAGATCGGTGTTGGGATTGAACACGTAGTTGAGGTGATCCACGTAAAACCAGACATCCCCCTCAAAGGCACGCAGGCCAAGCGGGCCGGACTCAATCGTTCCCGACCAGCTATCGGTGTATCCCACACTGGTGGTCGCGATCAGGCGCGGCATCGGTCTTGAAGTGTACGAAAAACTGAACACGTCCGACTCGTGTTCGCCCGAGAGTTGTCGCCCCCCTGCATGACGAGGGCCACCCCACGGTTCGTCAAACGCCAGAGCACCCAAACGATACTCGGTGCGGTAGCGTTCCCAGCGGAAACTCGGAACCAACTTGGAGTAACCGCGCCACGACAGCCCAAGATCGATCACACCACCCCTGCCCTGCCGAAAATCAACGAAGGCCGGGTAACCGTTCCCCGGTTCATCGGTCAGGTCACGATCCGTGGTATGATCAAAATGACTTTGTGAATCGCGCCAGCGATACCCACCGCGCACCATCCAGTCGGTGTTGGGCGACCACGCAAACCCGACACGATGTTCAACCAAACGGCCCGTCTCGTCGGTATCACGCATGAATCCATCCGCCCCCCAGTCGCTGTCGATGTGGCCGTCCTCCCGATGATCCGTTCGCTCCTGCCGTAATCGGGTGCTGGTTGTCAGGACGGTGTTTTGCAACCCGGTGTATGTCAGCTGCGCATTCCCCTCAAGCGCGGTACGGTCGAGCCCGGATGCGAACCGTGCCGGGGACATTCCCAGCGAGAGTCCACTCGCAAACCCCTCTCGACGGATCGTTTCGCCCTGAATTCCGCTGCTGAAAGCGAGGTGCTTAACCGGCTTCATTAACGACGTGGCGTTGACGTAGTGGGATCGTTGCCGGGTGCGAATGGCATTGCTTCGATCTCCCTGCCACGGCGCCTCGCCCGGGTTGCCGGGTGAGAGCGACAACACGTCCAGACTGCCGGTGCTGTCGAACTTGGCGTAATGGTGCCCCAACGAAACGTGCCACCAGTCCTTTAATCGCCGCGTCAACCGCAGGGAGTTCGCGCCACGCTTAAACTCGTTCGACTCATCAATTCGCGTGAGGTAATCCGGCAACGATCCCGGCTCCGGCAGGCTCGAAAACTCGGCGTGCCCCCGACTGGTTGTCGTGTCGCCAAACTCGACAGTCAATGCGTCCTCAATTCGAGTCTCGCCAATCTCATGCTCGGCCCGGATCGAGATTCGGTCCACCCGTTCGTCAACCAATTTGGTTGCAGGAAAAATGGCCCTTGTGTCGAACTCGCCCGCCGGCACCCCGCCCCACTGTTGAGTGACCAGTTGACCGCCCCGACTGAGTTTCTCGTAGGTGATATCGAGCTTGGGCACGTCCGGCTTGGCCAAGCCGGCAGCCAGCCAGAACCGCCCATGATCCAGAGACGGCCCCTTGGCCAAGCGGAACGGGGAAGACTCCATTCCACTAAGATAGCCCCCGGTATCCATGCCAAACTCCCGCCAGGACTCGTAGCCCGCCTCGACGTAACCCAAGCCGGGGCGCTCCAGATACAGTCGCGTCAGGTGATCCTCGTCTCCGCCGAGGTATCGACCGTCGAGTTCGACCCGGCTGCCTGCCTCCGTCTGTCCGGTGACCGTCACTTGGCCAAGGCCGATCGATGTCCCATCCGTCATGCCCCAGTGCTGGCGGAAAACCGAGGCATTGCCATCGAGAGTGATCCAGCGCATGTATGGCTCCGTGGTCACTATAGTTTCCGGTGCCGACCACATCGCTCCCTGATCAACCCAACCTCGTACCAACGCGATCTCATCCCGGCTCAATGCCGGGGCCTTGCCTTCCGGCGGCATCTCCATGTCCTCCACCAAACCGGCGATGTAATGCACCAACGGGCTCCGGCCACTGTCACCGGGATGGATGGCGGCACCCGTATCACCGCCCTCAACCGCTGCATTGCGGGTCGTTAGTTGATAACCGCCCTTGGGCCGTTTTTGACCGTGGCACTTGAGGCAGGATCGATCGAAAATCGGTTGTATCTCGCTGGCGAAATCCACCCGGCGCTCGACCGGTTGCGGCAGGCGGCTCACGTCCACCGTCTCCGCAGCGACACCCGCCACCGAACAAAATGAAATGGCGAACAGCAGGCGCATCAGTACAGGAGCCGCGGACTGAAGTTGGATCCATGCACAGCCGAATGGCAGCCGGCTGACCAGCAGGTGCCGTTTCGCAACAGGCCGGTATGATCCATCTTACCAATAAACACCCGCTCGGCACCGGTCTGCACCTGAGCGTGACACCGTAGACACAGGTTCGCATCGCGCTGCACCAGCATGCCACGGTTTACCGATCCGTGCGGGTTGTGACAGGTGACGCAGCCCTCGCGCAATGCCTCATGCTCGAAGACGTGCGTTTTTGTTTGCTCCTTGTGACAACGGATGCAAACGGCGTCCCGTTTTTGCGTTCCCAACCCGCCGGAAATCTGATGGATGTTTTTGCCGTGTGGCTCATGGCAATCGACACAACTCATCCGCCCCTCAAGGACGCGGTGGTGGTGCGGCAGGGTGAACTCTCCGTGAGTCGCCACGTGGCACTTGAGGCAGGCCTGAGGATCAGTGCGTGGATTCACAATGTCCGCTGCAAGACCGGACTCAACGTGTTTGCTGCCCGCGCCGTGACACGACTCGCAGCCGGCCAGCGATGCCCACTGCACCTCTTCCCCTCGGTAAAAACGGCCATGCGGACTATCGTGAAATCCCTCGTGAATTTTATCGTGGCACTCGGAACAGGC
>CAJXAU010000078.1 GCA_913050205.1 uncultured Verrucomicrobiota bacterium | reverse complement strand
GAATGAAGCGGGCGATATGCGTTTTGCCAATCGTCAGCGGCGGGGTGATCGACAGAATGTTCGCCGGCTCGCCCTCGGGCAGCAGGATAAAACCCTCCGCCAGCAGCCGCTTGGTCACGTCGAGAGCGATCGCTTCGGCTGGCCCTCCGTCGTCTTTGAATAACTCGAGCGCGAGCATAAGGCCGCGGCCGCGCGGGCGGCACCGCGCTTGGCCAAGCCGCTTGGCCAAGCGGTGCAACTCCGTGAGGAAAAGTTCCCCCATCTCCGCGCTGCGGACCACCAGTTTTTTGGCCTCCAACTCACGGAGCGAAGCCAGCGCCATCGCACAGCCGACCGGGTGACCGAGAAACGTGCTGGTGTGAATCGCCTCACCCTGCGACTCCGGCCAGGCGCGATCCATCACGTCCGCACGGCCGGTGCAGGCCGAGAGCGGAAAACCGCCGGTCAACGCCTTGCCGAGGCAGATGACATCTGGCATGACGCCAAAATACTCTGAGGCAAACCAGCGCCCGGTACGGCCGAAGCCGGTGTACACCTCGTCGCAGATGAGCAGCGCACCGTGTTTGTTGCAGATTTTCCGGAGCAATTTTAGGAATCCGGCAGGCGGGATATTCGTGCCGCCACGTCCCTGAATCGGCTCAACCAGGATGGCACCGATATTTTGCCGGCGGCATTCGGTGTTGATTTGTTTTTCCAGCTTGGCCAAGTCGGCTGTCGATTCCGGGAATGGCACAAAGCTGGCAAATTCTCCGAGTTGCCGGCGGAATGGCGAACGAAATTCATTACGCCAAGTTGCGTTGAGAGAGCCGTAGCCGAGGCCGTGGTAGGCGCGCTCGAACGCGATGATTTGTGTGCGGCCGGTGGCAAGGTGTGCGGTCTTGAGCGCGGCCTCGACTGCCTCAAATCCAGAGTTACAAAACACCGTCTTACCGGTGCGCTTGGCCAAGCGCTCGAAGGTCAGCTGGCTCAGTTCGCGTGCAAGCTCAGCCTTGAGTGCGTGCGGGTGCACATCGCCCATCGCATGCAGCAGCTTGGCCATTTGCTGTTGGCCGGCGGCAACGATGCGAGGGTTTGCGTGTCCGGCCGCAGCCACACCAAACGCAGCGGTGAAGTCGAGGTACTCCCGGCCGGCATCGTCCCAAACGCGCATCCCTTTGGCCTTCTCCCACACAATCGGCCACGTGCCGTCGGGATCGATAAACGTGACGTTTCTCGATTCGTAGCGGCGCAGGGTCTCGATCGTTTTGTTGGCCTTGCTGTTCACGTTCAAACACCTTTTTCGTCGGGTGGCCAAATGAATTTGTGCATCTGCAATTGGAAACGTACCGGAAGCTGGTCGCGGGTGATTTGCTCGACCAGTTCGCGACGGCTGACCGGCGTGTGGTCGCCCGGCACCGGCTTGAGTGACTCGTCGTGTTGACGTTCTTCGAGTGGTGCCACCCATGAAAACAAAACCGGACAGCGCGCCTCCAATTGATGCCCGGCGATCTGTGCCTTGGCCCAGTCGTAATCCTCCTTTGTACCGATGACGAATTTCACCTCGTCGGTGGATTTCAAGTGGGCGATGTTTTCAGTGAGCATTCGGTCGGATTCACCGCTGCTGGGGCATTTCAGATCCATGATGTGGCGTACGCGTGGGTCGCTCACGCTAATGTCGTGCGCCCCGCTGGTCTCAACCAACACCGTCAGGCCTGCGTCGCACAACCGTTTCATTAGTAGGTGCACATTTTTTTGCAGCAACGGTTCGCCCCCGGTGATCTCCACCAGCGGCAATTTGTTCCCGGGGTCACCGCTGAAGTCGCAAAGGGATTCCAGCTTCAGGACGATGTCATCGATGGGCATCGGCTTGCCGCCCTTGAAAGCGTAGGCCGTGTCGCAGTAGGAACAGCGAAGATCGCACCCAGTCAATCGGACGAAGGCGCACGGCAATCCGGCGAAGGTACTTTCGCCCTGAATGCTTAGATAGATTTCGTGAACCAGTAGCGAGTCGGCCATTGTTACGCCTCGGCAAAGTCGGTCCAGAGGTGGGCGCTCATCTGGATTCCGCGCGTGAACACCTCGAGATCCATTTTTTCGTTCGGCGAATGAAGGTTGTCGTCCGGCAACGCAAGGCCAAGCAGGTAGGTATCGACTTTCAGGATACGTGCGAAGTGCTCGACGATCGGGATCGATCCGCCCTCACGCAGCAGCACCGGTTCGTGGCCGAAGGCCGACTTGAGCGACTTGAGAGCAGCCTTGGCCAAGTGCCCGGTGGGGGCGACGATGTACGGGTCGGCCACATGGCCAAGTTCCACCGTCATGCGCATGGTTGGGGGGCAAAGTGTCTTCAGGTGTCGGGCCACCTGCCGGAGGATTTTGGTGGCGTCCTGATGCGGAACCAACCGCATGGTGATCTTGGCACTGGCGTGACTCGGGACGATGGTTTTGCTGCCTTCGCCCTGATAGCCACTGGTCAGTCCGTTGATCTCAAACGTCGGCCGGGCGGCCCGATGCTCGTTGGGAGTAAATCCCTTCTCCCCGAACAACGCCTTCACGCCGAGCAGTTTTTTGTATTTGGTTTCACTGAACGGGACGCGAGCCATTTGCTTGCGCTCGTAGGCGCTGAGCTTGGCGACGTCGTCGTAAAAACCGGGCACGGTGATGCGTCCGTTTTTGTCGATCAATTGCGCGAGTAGTTTGCTCAGTGCCATCGCCGGGTTTTCAACCGAGCCGCCGTAGATGCCGGAGTGTAGGTCGCGGTCGGGACCATCGAGCCGCACCTCGAGTGCCGCCACGCCGCGCAGGGCGTAGGTGAGGGCCGGGTGTTTCAGGTCCGGCATGCCGGTGTCGGAGACCACCACACCGTCGCACTTCAGATCACGTTTGTTTTGCTTGAGAAAGTCGACCAACGCCTCGCCGCCCACCTCCTCTTCACCCTCGACTACGAACGTCAAATCGCAGGGCAATTCGGTGCCGGTCTTGAGGTACGCCTCGACCGCCTTGAGGTGGGCGAAGTGCTGGCCCTTGTTGTCGCTCGCACCACGGGCGTAGAGGTTGCGTCCGCGGATCTGTGGATCAAAAGGCGGACTGTCCCAAAGCTCCAGCGGTTCGGGTGGCTGCACGTCGTAGTGGCCGTATACGAGGAAGTGCGGCCGGTCGCTGTTGCGCCTCCGTGGCGTGGCGAGTGTAACGATCGGGTGCCCGTCGGTCTTGTGCACCTTGGCCTTCAGTCCGATGGCCTTGCCGTGGTTGGCGAGCCAGCGCGCGCAGGCGATCATGTCCTTGTTATGAACGCTCTGCGCCGAGACGCTTGGGTAGCGCAGGTACTCGACCAGCTCGTCGATGAACCTCTGCTCGTTGGCCTTTAGGTAGTCGGTGATTTGTTTCATCAAATTATTGCTTCGGCTTGTCGCCTTTTTTTGGCGGATCCTGCGGAGATAAAATCGGCCCAAAGATGCTCAGTGGGTTAACCGGTTTTGGTTTGTCGCCGTCCTTCTTTTCGTTCTCCTGTTTGTCGCCGCCGATCAGGGAATTCAGGTTATTGAGCAGGTTGTTGCCGCCGTTGCCCAAAACGTCCTTGGCGTCGGTTCCGATGAACTCTCCGTCCAGCAGGTTGGCGGCGTTCTCGAGGAGACCGCCGGCCTTGTTTTCGATTGTGTCCGGCAGTCCTGCGGCGGATTGACCCAGCAGCCCGACGATTGCCAGCTTGTCGGTTTCAGTCTTTGGCTCGCCAATTGTGCCGCCCACTTTCACAAAGTCGGGCAGCTTCACGAACTTCGCACTTAGCGGTGTGCCTTTTGGTATCAGACCTGCCTTGTCAGCGAGATCCCGCCGGATGGAGAGTTGCACCGGCAGATCAAGTGGGGACGAGTCGATGACCTCATTCAGCGTGATCGCCCCGGTGGTGCCGGCCACGAATACGCTGCCCTTTACCTCGCAGGTCTCCAGCTGGACTCGCTTGTTTTCAATTTTCAACTTCGCGTGCATGGAATCGATCGGCGAGTTGAGCATCTCCGGCAGGCGCAGCAGGATCGCCACCGGTGTCAGCAGAATTTTCGTAGTCTTACTGAAGAGCCGGAGGTCGCCCTCGGCGAACTGGAATTCCGTTGTGCCGTTGAGATTTGTCCAGAATTCCCCCTCTGAATTCCCACTGCTATCGAGCTTGGCCAACACGGTTACTTTTCCTGCGATGGCCTCTTTTGATTCCGGGTCGATCACCGCCACAAGCGGCTGCGCCAGTTGATCCTTCAACTGCACCTCGAACGCGTAGGTCGGCTTGGGCTTTGATTTATCGATGCGCAACTTGCCGGTGATCGGCACGCCATTTAGCTCAAACTGTACTTTGGGCAGATCGATCACCTTGCCGCTTGCCCGGCCACTAATGTCCGCCTTGGCGAGGGTAATGTGGTCACAAAACGCCTTGGCCAACTGTAGCTGCAAGTCGAGCGCCAGTCCGGCAAACGCATCCGGCAAGCTGGAGAGGGTTCCCACGAAATCGCTTTCCGCAGCCGCAGCCGAGTCGTCCGTTGGCAACAGGCCAGTGATGGAATTCAGGTCCACCGCATCGGAGCTGATTTTCAGGTTGCCGGAAATGTCCTTTCCTGCGGGGGCGGAGAGCTTGCCGGTTGCAGTGAGTTCGTTCGCTGCCTTGTCGGACTTTGGCAGCGTAATGTCCGTTTGATTCAGCTCGATGTCGTCGCCGCTGAGCTTGGTTTTCAGGGCAAGGCCAATTGTGGTCGGTTTGGCCAGTAGCGGCTTGTCGTCCTCGGCCAGCATTAATTGGCCAAGCGCACCGTTCGATTCGACGGCGATGCTCCCGTCGGCACCGAGCGTTACGGTTGCCTTGGTTTGCGCTTGGCTTTGCGTGACCTGAATCGGCGCCAGCCACGGATGAGCGAGCGTGTTGAGCAGGGCCGAGAGAACGCCGCTGGCGGTCAGCTCGAGCTTCCCCTCCGCTTGGCCAAGCGGCAGCGTGCCTGTTACGTCCAGTTCGCCCTGCGGCTTGGCCTGTTGCGCGAAAGAGAGCTTGGCCTGCTCGATCGTCATCGCTTTATCATCAATCTTGGCCCGGCCCGTGACGCCGATGTCCCAATCGGAAAATGTCCAATCCTCGTAGCTGCCATCGAATCCCGAAATGGTCGCCTGAGTCGTGATCGTACTGCTCTTTTCCGCTTGGCCAAGCGTGACCGAATAGTCGGCACTGCCGGCGTTGGCCTTCAGGCCGGGTACGGGAAATAGGCCGGCGATTTGGCCAAGTTTCATCCGGCCCTGCCCCTTGGCGGTGAAGTTATCCAACGTACCATTCGCGGTGCCGTCAAAGTTCACCCACACCTCGTTCCCTTTGCCGATGGCAAAATGCAACCGGTCGGCAGCGAGTTTCTGCCAATCGTCCAGCTTGCCACTCACGGCAAGCTCGAGGTTGGTGCCACTCAACTTCGGGTCTGCGTTCGCGGGGGAAAGGTTCTCAACAGTGGACTCAAGGTTCGCGGTAAACGATCGGCCGCCGTTGGAGACATCCAGCGTCAGCGTGCCGTCGGCCATACCGGCCTTGGCAAAATGCCCGACGAACGAGGGCCACTCGGCGAGGTTCAGCCGATCGATTTCGATTGCCAGCGCCGAGTGACTTTCGCCTGCAGCCGTCTGGCCAAATGCCAGCGCCATCGGCCGGCCCAACGAGGCGGTCAACGGCTTGGCCTCGCCTTTCGCGGTCGTGAGATTGAGCTTGTTTAACAGGACAGTTTGTTTGCCCAACTCCACCCCGGCATCGAATTCCATCTCCAGTTGAAGGCCGTCCGTTTTTTTCTCAGTTGTCGGATTGGCCGGATCCCAATTGGCAAGAAGGGCCGTCTCACTGCCGGTCAGTTTGCCGGTGGCGGTAATGGAGTTGCCGCCGTCCTTCAGTTGAATCCGGGCTTCGAGTTTGGATTTTGTGGCGACTTGAAGTTGGGCCGGTTCCAGTCCCGGGATGGGGAGCGACCACTCGCCGTCCTGAAATGTCGCCGCGATGTTCAGGTCGCTGTTGAGCGTGTCCGGCTCGAACCGGCCGGACAGCGCAGTGTCGGCGAGCACGGCTTCGCCGCGCTGAACCTTGAGCGTGAGTTTTTGGATATCCGGCAACGTGGCCTCGATGGCGGCAGTGAGCTGGCTGCCGTTTAATTGCTCGTACGTACCTGTGCCGTTGGCAAAAGCGAGCTGCAACCCGCCGGTGGATTGCCCTGGTGAAAGATCGGCCCCGAGCTGGATCGTGGCCGACAACTCACCATTCGCCTCGACGGCCTGCCCGTCCGGTGCCGCAGACTGCAGCGTGGCGGCCAGCCTGACCTGCGCCGGCTGGCTGTTGGCCAAGCGGTCTATCGATAGCTCGGAAATTTGCGCGGCCAGCGTCTCCTCCTGCCCGCTTGCGTTGGTGGTCGTCATCGCGATATCCGCATCACTGATGGTGATATTGGCGATGTTGACTTGTGCCGACTCAGTCGAAGCAGTGTCGGCTGGCGCGTTTAGCTGTCTGATCACGGCATCGTAGTTAGCCTTGTCGTCCGCGCCCTTGGCCAGGCGGATCACCGGCTTGGCCAGACTCACTTTGCTGAGTTGAATGGTGCCGCCGATAATAGCGAACAAGTCATGCTCGACGTTTAGCTCGGCTGCGGTGAACAGCGGCTCGGTTTGTCCGCTTGGCACAAAACGAAGCTTGGCCAAGCGCACGCTGGAGAGCGGGCTCCAGTTGGCCTCGTCGGCGGTCAGATTGCCACCCAGCGCCGCACCAGCTTTTGGCAGGACGAAGGTGCGCAGGAAGAAGCTGCTGGATACAAACAGCCAGCCGGCCACGAGTAGTGCGGCGAGGCCGCCCAGAAGGAGTGGCCATTTCGATTTCTTTTTTTGCGGAGTGGATGCGGGTGCGTCTGCCATTTATCCGGAAGTTAACAAGATTAATAAATCCAAGCGGCACCCCCGTTGGAGCGCGCCGCATGGCCTCAATCTAGGGCGTGCCAAGCGCTTGGCCAAGCGCGAATCGGGAGCGGACTTTTTCCCTGACAGTGCGCGTAACTTCGTGCAGTTTGCCGGCGTACCAACAGAGGCGGCTGCATTCTGGCCGCCACATCCCAGCATGAAAAAAATCGTAATGAGCGGGCTGGCAACTCTGGCCCTGCTGCCCTCCCTCACCGCAGCCCCCGCCCTTGAGACCCTGCTGCCGGCCGAGACCGTCGC
>CAJXAU010000077.1 GCA_913050205.1 uncultured Verrucomicrobiota bacterium | reverse complement strand
GGCACATTCTCCGAGATCGGTGCCGGGCAGGAGGTGGCCCGCTGGTTCTTCAAGGTGGGTGGCGCCTCCGGCACCATTGCCAAGACCATGTCGGCCTACGACATGACGATCAGCGATGTCATCTACGGCAAGGCCCAGCGCTACGTCAGCCAGCCACGGCTCGAGACGATGGTGCGCCGGGAGTTCGACCTGCTCGTCAAGCGGCTCACCCCTGAGCGCGGACGCAACACCCGTTTTTTCAGCTTCGCCGACACGGTCAAGGCCCGGAGTTATCAGGGCAGCGACGAGTCTCACGGCTGGATGGGCATCACTTTTCAGCACAAACCCAAGGCCGATCCGTCCGAAATCATCCTGCACCTGCGCATGCTCGATTCAGAAAACGTGCAGCAGCAGGAAGCACTGGGTATCATCGGAGTCAACCTCGTCTACGGAGCGATGCTGCTCCACCGCCAGCCCGAAACGTTGATCCTCTCGCTCATGGACGAGTTGTCCTCCGAGCGGATCGAGATCGACATGATCCGGTTCAACGGCCCGGCATTCGAGGGGGTGGACAACCGGTTGATGAGCCTGCAACTCGTTCAGCATGGACTGTCCGAGGCGGCGATGTTTCAGGCCGATGGCGAGGTCGTGCAGCCCTCGGAGTTGTTTTACAAACGCTCGGTACTCGTAGAGCGCGGCAGCTTTCGGCCGGCCACCCGGGTGTCGATCGACATGCTCGAACGCGCGCTTGTACAATTCCGAAACGAGTCCAAGGCCAAGCGCGAAAAACCACTCGTCATTCTCGAGATGACGCTGCGCAACCTGAACGACCAGGGGCGGATCAATTATCAGGATTTTCTCGATCGCGCCGACCTGCTCGGCACGCTGGGCTATCCGGTTTTGATTTCCAACTACGACACGCACTACCGTCTGGCCTCCTTCCTTTTTCGGCATACCCAGATGCCAATCGGGCTCGTGATGGGCATCCCCACCCTGCGCGAGATTTTCGACGAAAAATATTATGCCAAGCTCGACGGCGGCATCCTCGAGGCATTTGGTCGACTGTTCAAAAATGACCTCAAAATGTACGTGTACCCGTTGCTGGAAAAAGAAAACAATGAACTCGTCACCGTGGAAAACCTGACGGTCTCGCGGCGGCTCCGGCATCTCTACGCACATCTGACGGCCAACCGCCACATCGTCGGCATCGACAAGTACACCACGGATTATCTCACGATTTTTTCACGGGAAATCCTCGCAATGATCCGCAAAGGCCAAACAGGCTGGGAAAAGTGCCTGCCGCAAAAAGTTGCCCAGACGATTAAGAAAAAACGTCTCTTCAATTACAAACCGAAGTCTGCAAAAAACAAACGGTAACTAAAACTGAGGCTTGGCTTGGGCAAAACGAACCGCCAGCCTTTGGGGCTAATGCTTCGAGTTATCATATCTCTGTTTGCTGTGGCAGCACTTGGCCAAGCGCAGGCCCGGGCTGCGAGCCCGTTCAGTGGGCCGGATTTTCAGGCACTCGTACGCAAGGCGGACCCGCTCCCGGTCGAGGAAAGCCTGAAGGCGTTCGCCGTGCCGGACGGCTTCGAGATGGAGTTGGTCGCCGCCAGCCCGGACATTGGCCAACCGATGAATCTCGCGTTTGACGAGCGCGGACGACTCTGGGTCTCCAGCACGCTGGAGTATCCGTACCCGGCACCTGACGATCGCCCGGGCCGCGACACAATCAAGGTGCTGGAGGATACCACCGGCGATGGCCGCTACGACAAACTCACCACCTTCGCCGACCAGCTGAACATCCCCACCGGACTCTATCCGTACCGGGACGGTGTTATCGCATGGAGCATTCCCAATATTTGGTTTTTGCGGGACACCGATGGCGACGGCCGTGCGGACAAGCGCATCAAGCTGTACGGCCCACTTGGCTACGAGCGCGACACGCACGGCATGCACTCGTCGTTCACACGCGGGCTCGACGGCTGGCTGCACATCACGCACGGGTTCAACAACAACACCACCGTCAACGCCGGGGATGGCTCGAGCATCACGATGCACTCTGGTAATACCTACCGCGTCCAGCCCGATGGTTCGAGTGTGCAGCAGTTCACCTTCGGGCAGGTGAACCCGTTCGGCATGTGCCTCGATGAGCATGGCAACTTCTACACCGCCGACTGCCATAGCTCGCCGATATATCAGCTCATCCGCGATGCCTATTACCCGAGCTTCGGCAAACCTCACGACGGCATGGGTTTTGCGCCGCTGGTCATCCGGCACAACCACGACTCCACCGGCCTATGCGGCATCGTCTTCAACCAGTCCGACCACTGGCCAGAGGAGTTTCGCGACAACATCTTCATCGGCAACGTGATCACCAGCCGGATCAACCGCGACAAAGTCAATTGGCGTGGCAGCAGCCCAAAGGGCATCGAGATGCCGGACTTGGTTCGCACGCGCGACCCGTGGTTCCGCCCGGTCGACCTGCAGTTCGGGCCGGACGGTGCGCTGTACATCGCCGACTTTTACAACCGCATCATCGGCCATTACGAGGTGCGACTCGACCACCCCGACCGTGACCGCGAGATGGGCCGAATTTGGCGGCTGGTATACAGGGGGGACAAAGCCAGGCGCTTGGCCAAGCCGGTCGATCTGCCCGTGGCCAGTTTGGACGAGGCGATCACCGAACTGTCCAGCCCGTTGCTTGCCCGGCGCATGGCCGCAACTGAGTTCCTCGCAGACGACTACGGCTCAGCCGCAGCCAAACCGCTTGGCCAAGCGATGAAGCAGACCGAGGCCTCACCCCGGCTCAAGGCGCACGGTGCCTGGGTACTGCACCGCTTGGCCAAGCTGGACGAGGCGACGTTACTGCGCTTGGCCGAGGACAAATCGCCGCTCGTTCGCAGTCACAGTCGCCGCATCGCAGGCGTGCAAAAAAAATGGACATCACCGATTCATCGGATGGTTCTCGCCGGGCTTGACGATGACTCATCGCACGTCCGCCGCTCCGCAGCGGATACTCTCGCGCTTCATCCGCACCGCAACAATATCCGTCCCCTCCTTCGCGCACTCGATACGGTTCCCTCCCACGACGAACACTTACTCCACGCCCTGCGCCTCTCCTTGCGCAACAACATTCGCACCGCCGGGCAACTGGCCGATTTTGATGATTTAAAATCAAATCAAACCGCCCTTCGTCACCTGCTTCGCGTCACCCTTGCGGTGGAATCGCCCTTTGCCGGGGAATTACTGCTGGCCAATCTCGAGTCGGTTCAACTCAACAATAGTGAGTTGGCCAAATACCTTCGCCACATTGCGCGCCATACCCCGAAGGACGGACTCGATCGCTTGGCGGCCGTGGTGCAAAAACGATTCAACGACGACATCAATTTTCAATCCGAGCTGCTGCTGGCGATCAACGAAGGGATTGTTCAGCGCGGGTTGACTGCAGAAAAAGGCATCCTCAGCTGGTCAAACGATTTGGCTCTGGAACTCCTCGCCGCCACCGAGTCCATTAAGATGCACTGGCGCGCCGAACCGGTGAAGGGCACACCACGCTCAGAGTTGCCGTGGATCGTCCGAACACACGGCATCCAATTGGAGTCCAACTGGAAAAACCATCCGCATCCCAAGCACCCGACACGCACTCCATGGGTGGCGCAAGCCCGTAATTCAAGTGACGGTAAAAAAAATGAACGGTACGTCACCAGCCTGCCGCCCGGTGGCGAGTCGCTTACCGGTGTCCTGCGCTCTGTTCCGTTTTCAATGCCGGCCGAACTGCGGTTTTATCTCAACGGACACCGGGGGTATCCGAACGATCCGCCGCACGACAAAAACTACGTCCGCTTGATTGACGCCGGGAGCGGTGAAGAGTTGCACCGCGCCTATCCGCCACGCAACGACACCGGGAGTCCGGTTCTGTGGAAAGGCCGGGAAGGCCGTAAAGTGCGACTTGAGATCATTGACGGGGACACCGGCGGCGCATTTGCCTGGCTGGGTATCGCACGGCTCAACATCGACCTCGATATTTTCGCTGAGCGCAAATTCATCTCAAGCCTCCGACCCGGCGGAGAGCGCCTGACCGGCGCGTTTTACTCGGAAGACTTTGACGTCCCGGCCAAGCTTGCCTTTACCATCATCGGCCACAACGGCAACCCGGATAACCCGCCCAATGGCAAAAACTATTTTCAACTGGTTGATGCTGTCAGCGGACGTGTGCTGAAAAAGACGCTGCCGCCACGAAACGACTCCGGCGTGGAGATGGAGTGGGATTTGCGTGAATTTGCCGGGCGTCGCGCGAGACTAGAGATCGTCGATGGCGACACGAACGGCAGTTTTGCATGGCTAGCGGTTGGCGGATTCACTCCCGAGGTGGTGCCCCTCCCCGAACACGACCTGGTCGCCACCGCCCAACGGCAACAAGCCGTGGCCCGCATCGTGCATGACCTCAAGCTGGCCGGGGTTCTCGATGAAGCCGGAAGCATCGCGCACAACGCCGCGGCACCAACAGAGGCCCGGACACTCATCGCGCAAGCAGTGTTGGCCAACGGCGACACGTCACAACAAGCCAAGCTGGCTGGTTTACTGGCCGACGAGACCACGCCGGAGCCGTTGCGCCTGGCCATCGCCACTCACGGCGCCCACCTACCCAAAGTCCGGAAGTCGTTGTTGCAAGCGCTTGGCCAAGCGCCCGCAACCCTGCAGGTGAAACTCGCCCGGGCACTCTCGCAAAACCAAGCAGGAGCCAGCCAACTACTCGCGGCGGTGGAGAGAGGCAAGGCCCCGGCCGGGTTGCTGCTGGACATCCACATCCGAGACCGGTTTCCAGAGGACCGTGTGGCGGCGTTGACAAAAAACACACCCAAGCCGGACGCTGAAATCGAGCGCCTGATCGCTGACCGCATCGCCGAATACCGCGAAAAGGGAGGCAACGCTGGACAGGGCAAAAAAGTCTACGCCACGAACTGCGCCGCCTGCCACAAACGGGACGGAATCGGTGCCGACATCGGGCCACAGCTCGAGGGCATCGGCAACCGTGGCATCGAGCGGCTGGTAGAGGATATCATCGACCCGAACCGCAACATCGACGTGGCCTTTCACTACACCATCGCCGTGCTGAAAGACGGCCGGGTGATCACCGGCTTGAAACGCCGCGAGGTCGGCCAGTCCATCGTGTTCGCCAGTATCGACGGAAAAGAATTCACCATCCAAAAAAACGAAATTGAGCGACAGGCCAAATCGCCGGCCTCAATCATGCCCACCGGCTTCGGCCAAGCCATCCCCGCCCCCGACTTCCGAAACCTCCTCGAATACCTGCTGGGGAGTTGAGGTTAATTCAAGTACCGGGAGTTCCTCAAAGTTCATCGCACTCCGTCAGGGCGAGGAGGGCGAATGTTGTGCCGGCGTGCGTGATAAAATGATGCTTGTCGTTGTAGGTGGAGCGGGTGAACCACCGGCCGCTTTCCCGCTGATTGGCCTTGAGCCATGCGACCCCCTTTCGGATGGCGGGGTGATCTGCAGGCAGGCCGGATTTACGAAGGGTGAACACTACGAAGCCGGTGCCATAGCCATCACTGCGATCGCGAATCTGCTCGGAGCCGTCGGCGCGTTTCCAATCTCCCAGCGTGGCGATGGCCCAGCCGCCGTCGGCTTGTTGTATTTTCAACAGGTCTTTTTGCCAGCTTGATTTGTTTTCCGGAGAAACGGCGGTTTGGTCGGCATCACTGAGCCAGAGCATCATCCCTTTTTGGTGGGCAAGCTTGGGTTGATTTTTTTTGAGCCAAGTGAGGAGTTTTTTGTAGCCGGAGGCAGCATCCTTTGATGCGGCGTAGTTGCCCGGGGCACTGGCTACGGCAATGGCGGCGAGGGTAACGCCGTAGTGGTCGTCTGATTCATACGGACCCCAACCGCACTTGAGCCAATCCCACGAACCGTCTTCACGCTGGGTATTCCAAGCCTCAGCAAAGGCATCGCGAGTGACAGGGGAAAGTTTGCCCTTGGCTGAGTCGTCCAATGCGAGCGCGGCGGCCGTGGCCACAACACCATGTGGGCCGGGTTTTTTCTCCGCCCAACCGTTGACGTACTGCTCGAAGAATTTACGAACGGCAGCATGGGGTGCGGGATCGGCCTGTAACTTTGCCCGCCCGAGGAGATAGGCTCCGTTGGTGTGGCAGGTGACGCATTCGCGGGATCGCTGCCAGTGCAGCGAGGCACGATCAATAAAGTCCACTGCCTTGGCCGCTGAGAAGCGCTCGGCCAACGGTTCGTCTGCCGTATTGGGCGCCGGCCGTTCGAGCTTGGCCAAGCTCGTCTGGGCAAAAGAAACCCCGCTGCCGGCAAACAGCAGGGTAACAAAAAATCCTATTGAACGAAGGGTCGTCATGGCAGGAAGCCTGCCATCCCGGCCCCACGTGGCCAAGCACCCGATAACTGGATCGTTTTTTTACAATCCCTGTTTCGCGCAGGGTTAACGCTTGAGGTACAGCTTGGTTTCGGCATCGCGTTGGGTTACGGCGAGATCCGGTTTTTTGTCGCCGTTAAAGTCCGCCACGACTGCGCCGCGTTGTTCACCATAGATCGTTATCCCGCTTTGCTGACCTTTTTTCGGCTGAAAACCACCCTTGCCATCGCCGGTCAACAAGAGGCCTCGGCCACTGTCGTAGCGCGAATATCGTGGTGGGACACCAAAATCGTTTTGCGAGAGGAACAAATCCACAGCCCCGTCCCCATCAAAGTCGGCCACGCAGATGGCGAACGCGGGGGAAAGTTGCGCCGGATCCGGCAGCGGCTTGAAAGTGAATTTACCGTTTACGTTAAGGAAAATCCCGGTCGCAAGTGAGTTCATCTCAACCGACTTCATGTCAGAGATGGTCGGGCCGAGGATACGCGGCACGGTGGCAGTGGCGAAGGCGCGGTTCCGGGTGTACGTACCACGAACCTGCGGAAAGGTACTGGCGAACACTTCCAGATTGCGAACCGGCCGCCAACTGTTCTGAGCGCGGTCGACAAAAATCTCGGCCAGCTCGTTGATGCCGTCGGCATCGGCGTCGCCGTAGAGCAGGCGCACCGGCGAGCCATAAAACGTGTACGGCGTATTTAATCCGATGTTGCTGGCGACGATATCAAGCGTCCCATCCCCGTTCACATCCGTGAGCTTGGCGTCGTGCCACAGGCCCTTGAACGCTCCGAGGCCAAGCGCTTGGCCAGCCTCGGTAAATTTCCCGG
>CAJXAU010000076.1 GCA_913050205.1 uncultured Verrucomicrobiota bacterium | reverse complement strand
TGGCCCTAGGGTCAGAGGCGACGTTTTCTTTCTGGATTAAACCAGATTCTTATGGCCCGAATGAAGATGCTGGAACCTACACGAGAGCGTCAAGCTGGATACTAAGAAAAGGGGATTATTTCTCACTTAGATTGATTGACGACCCTGGGACGGTGAGGAAATCGTTATTAGTAAGATCAGACACTGGCACCATAGCGAACACGGTTAATAGAAAAGGCAATGAGGTAAATACCGTGCAGGGATCTGTTGAAATAGATAAATGGCAACATTTTACTGTCGTCTACAAGGCAGGAGAGATTATTTTTTATAAGAACGGGTTCCGGGTCGGACAACCAGAGCAAGGTGTTTTAGGTGAGTCAAATTCTGATGATTTGTTCATTGGAAGTTATGACGACGATCAAGAAACAGCGAGATATCTGGATGGCATGCTGGATGAAGTCGCGATTTGGTCGAGGCCATTAGCTGAAGCAGAAATACTGGAGTTAGCGGGTAGAGATATATCTGGGGCGCCCTTGATTGTCTCCTCGCCTAGATCGCAGAAAAAACTGGAAGGTACTACGGTAGAATTTGAGGTCATGGTTACTGGGAAACGCCCGGTGACTTATCAATGGTATCACAACGGGAAGGTTGTTCAGGAAGCGACTTCAAATTCGCTCGTGCTGTCGAAATTAAGCGCGGAGCAGGCAGGAGACTATACTGTACAAGTAACGAATGAACAGGGCAGCATAACCAGTGATGCAGCTGTCCTCGAAATCGAAAGACTTGATGCAATTACAAGTGGATTGGTTGCTTATTATGCATTTGACGAGTCAGAGGGAGAGGCTTTGATTGATTCAAGCGGTAACAACATAAACGGAACACTTGAAAATTTCGATGAAGGATTTGGGGTGCCGGGACGAATTGGAGGTGCTATCGCTTTTGATGGTGATGACGACTTGATATCCGTACCGCATAATGATCTTTTAAACTTGGCCAATGAAGCAACCGTATCTTTATGGATGAATATTGAAGAATTTGGATCTTATGATCGGGTTTTTCGGAAGGCGGTCAACTTTGATATGGTTTTGTTGGGGGGAGGTGTGGTTCGGACTCATGGTGTAAACAAAACACCCTATTCCTCACCTGGCGATACTTGGGAGGTGGGGACTTGGCAGCACTATGCGTTTGTATACAAGGGCGGCAAGGTTCAATGGTTCAAGAACGGCGAAGCTATTGGCCCAGCCATTTCAGCCAAGTTGGGTGCAGTTAACAGCGATCCTTTAATAATTGGCAATTTTGGCCCCGGCCTTGATATTGCGCGTCTGTATGATGGGCTTTTGGATGACATGGGAATCTGGCAACGCGGCCTAAGCGAAGTAGAAATTTCTGGTATCTACCAAAATGGTTTGGCAGGTAAGCCTTTGAATGAAGAATTTGAACCTCTTAACATAAGGTCAATCTCCTTGGATGAAAATAATGTGGATATTCAATTTTACAGTCCGTTTAGTAGCAGGAATTATTTGGTTGAGACCAAGGCTGATATTAGTGTCCTAGAATGGGTTGAGCAAGGTGGAGTGGGTTTGGAGAATCTTGGGAATGGTGACTATAAAGCAACATTCTCCAGTGGGCAGAGTGCAAATAAATTTTATCGTATTGTTGCTTTGGAACCGCCACCTCTGTTCTTCGACGATTTTGAAGATGGTGGTGAAGGTTGGACTCATGGTGGTGAGGGCAATAACTGGGAACTGGGTGTGCCCACTACCGGTCCGAACAAGGCTTTTAGCGGGAGTAATGTTTACGGGACGGGGTTGGGGGCTAATTTCGAACCATTTACAGCATCGTATTTACGCTCACCAGTAATTGATCTCAGCGAGAAAAAGGTTCAGGCAACTTTGAGCTTTTCTGAATATAGAAAGGTAGATCCTGAAATTTCTTTCCACAGGGTTTCCGTGGTAGTTCTTGATGCCGAAACAGAGGAAACCCTTGATGAACCATATGAAGCTTCGGGGGCGACTAATGGTTGGGAGGCGCAGGCATTCCGGTTAAAATCTGACACTTTGGCTCGAAAAATTATCGTTGAATTTAGGTTGTCCACAGATGATTTTAATCTTCAGGAGGGTTGGTTCTTGGACGATGTCAAATTAGTTGCTGAATAATTGTTTCATGAGTAAAGTCTGTTCAAGGATATTTGGCTTTCGATTTGTTTTTACTTAGGAATGCAGGGATTTTCGCGTAGGGAAATGCTCAGGCTTTCGGCCTGTGGTTTTGGTTCTGTGGCATTGGCAGGTTTGTGTCAACAAGCGAATTCTTCGCCCGGCCCGGCATCTTTGTCGCAGCGTGCTCCGATGTTTGCGCCACGTGCCAAGCGGGTCATTTTTCTGTTTATGTCCGGTGGGCCCAGTCACGTAGATTCCTATGACTACAAGCCGGAATTGATTCGGAACCACGATAAGGATTACGACTTTACTGGGGTTCGGTTTGGAACATTTGGAAAGAAGAGCAAACGAAAGCTGATGAAGCCGTTGTGGGGGTTCAAGCAGTATGGTCAATGCGGTCAGCATGTGTCTGAGTTGTTTCCATACACTGCCCAGATGGTAGACGATTTATGCTTTATCAAATCGATGCATACCGAAGGAGTTGCCCATGGCCCTGCCACTTTGTTTGTTCACACAGGTGCCACAAATTTAATTCGCCCTTCCGTTGGTAGTTGGGTGACATACGGACTAGGAACCGAAAATCAGAGTTTACCTGGATTTGTGACCCTGCAGCCTTCCGACATGATGGGAGGCCCCCGAAACCACTCAAACGCATTTTTGCCATCAGTCTATCAGGGCACTGCCATAGGCAAGGCTGGGCAACCGATGAGTGAGATCACCTTGCGCAATACAGCCAATCCATTGTTGTCGAGGGCAGAACAGGAGCGTAACTTCATGTTGTTGCGGCAAATCAATCGTACCCAGTTGGCTGCCAAGCCTCAGGATGATCAACTTGAGGCAGTAGTAGAGTCTTTCGAACTTGCTTGGAGAATGCAGATGAATGCACCAGAGGTTTTTGATCTTTCCGGGGAAACTGCAGCGACTAGAAAACTTTATGGCATCGGTGAAAAACCGACGGATGATTTTGGTAAGCAATGCCTGATGGCCCGGCGCCTGGCGGAGTCTGGAGTGCGCTACATTCAGGTGAATTACGCAGATGCAAGTAACATGCCGCGCTGGGATCAGCACAGCGACATGCCCAAACACATGATTCACGCACAAGCCACAGACAAGCCAGTTGCCGGTTTACTGGCAGATCTAAAAGAAAGAGGATTACTTCAAGATACTCTGGTTTGGTGGGGAGGCGAGTTTGGGCGCACACCGTTTTCACAAAGCGGCGATGGACGTGACCACAACCCGCGTGGTTTCACAACATGGTTGGCAGGAGGTGGAGTCAAGCCTGGGACTTCTTATGGTGCCACCGATGAACTCGGTGATACTGCCGTGGAAAATAAGGTTCATATGCACGATTTGCATGCGACCCTCTTGCACCTCCTTGGCTTGGATCATGAGAAGCTGACCTACCGTTACGCTGGTCGAGACTTCCGCTTAACCGACGTTCACGGAAGAGTCATTAGCGATATCCTATCCTAGCAGAAACTGTGAAACTCGGTATATATAAACCCTTAATAAGATTTGCCCTGCTAGCTTTTGGAAGTGGCTTTTGCTTTAAGGCTAAAGCTTCTTCTGAGTTCGATTTTTTTGAAAAACAAATCCGGCCGCTGTTCCACAAGCATTGTTACGATTGCCACTCGACGGAGGGCGGCAAGGCCAAGGGTGGGCTGGTGCTGGACAGTCGCGAGGGCTGGGCGACGGGCGGTGACTCAGGGCCGGCGATCGTGCCGGGCGATGCCAGCGCGAGTCTCCTCATCCGAGCGGTGAGTTACTCCGACGGCGACCTGAAAATGCCGCCCAAGTATCGCCTCTCGGAAACCGAACGTGCGGCCTTGGCCAAGTGGGTTGAGTCCGGCGCGCCGGATCCGCGATCGGGTAAGGTGGCGAAAAAGACAGAAGAGATCGACTTGGCCAAGGGGCGCGAATTTTGGTCGTTCCGACCGGTAACGAACCCGGTAGTGCCGAAGGTGGACGCAGCGCTTGGCCAAGGGGAGCCGCTTGGCCCCATCGACCGGTTCGTGCTGAATCGTTTGGCCAGCGAGGGGATCGGGCAGGTCGGCTTGGCCAAGCCGGAGACGTTGCTGCGCCGGTTGTACTTTGATCTCGTCGGGCTGCCGCCGACTCCGGAACAACTGGACGAATTTCTCTCGGACACATCCGCGGAAGCTTACGCGCGGCTGGTGGATCGCCTGCTCAGTTCACCGCAGTTTGGCGAGACTTGGGGGCGGCACTGGCTGGATGTGGCCCGCTTCGCCGAGAGCAGTGGAGGTGGACGCAGCCTGATGTTTCGGAACGCATGGCGTTACCGGGACTACGTCATCGATGCCTTCAATCGCGACAAGCCGTTCAACGAATTTATCCTCGAGCAAATCGCCGGCGACCTGCTGCCAAAAGGAACGAGCGCTCAACAAAACGAGCGATTCGTGGCGACCGGTTTTCTTGCGCTTGGCCCGCACAACTATGAGTTGCAGGACAAGGAGCTGCTACGGATGGAGGTTGTCGATGAACAGGTCGAAACTGTAGGCCGGGCGTTTCTTGCCATGACCATCGGCTGTGCTCGTTGCCATGATCACAAGTTTGATCCGATCCCGACCCGTGACTATTACGCCATGGCCGGGATCTTTCGCAGCACCCAGTCGCTCGTGCCGGGCAATGTGTCCGGCTGGGTGGAGCGCAGTCTCTCCCCCTCGCCCGATGTGCAGCAAAAAATTGACCAGCACTCGAAGGCGACGAAAGAAGCAAACACGGCACTGAAGGAGGCGAAGTCAAAGCTGCAAAAAGTTGAGGTGGCGACCGGGAGAGCGGGCGTGGTCGTCGACAATTCACAGGCTGAGATCGTCGGCGATTGGATGAAGTCCACCAGCAACAAGAATTTTTATGGCGAAAATTACATCCACGACAAGGGCGAAGGAAAGGGGCTAAAGAAAGTCGTCTTCGCGGCCGAGTTGAAAAGAGCAGGGAAGTACGAGGTGCGCGTTGGGTATACGCACGGAACCAATCGCTCGGAGAAGGTGCCGGTGACAATTGCCCATGCCGGCGGTGAGACCACATTGTATGTCAACCAGCGTGAGGTGCCGCCGATTAATAACAATTTCAAAGTACTTGGCCAGTTCCGGTTTGCGGCTGGCAAGGCGGTGATTACCGTATCCAATACCGGAACAAAGGACGTGACGATTGCGGATGCCGTGATGTTGGTGCCGCTTTTGGAACTGGGAACTGATCCGGAACTTGAGGGCCGCTTGGCCAAGCTGCGGGGGGCAGTGGATCGCTTGGCCAAGCGCGTGGAGTCGTTGAAAAAAACCAAGCCGGCTGCTTCGCCCAAGGCGATGGCCGTGCAGGATCAAAAAGAGGTAAGCGACTGGCACGTGCACATTCGCGGAGGCATCCGTAACAAGGGGCCGATCGTGCCGCGCGGATTCCTTCAGGTGGCCAGCCGCAGGCAAGCAGATGCCCAGGCGAAAATCACAGCCGGCAGTGGCCGACGAGAATTGGCCGAGTGGATAGCCAGCGCGGAGAACCCGTTGACGCGCCGTGTGATGGTCAACCGCATTTGGCACCACCTGATCGGGCAGGGGCTGGTGCGTACCACGGACAACTTTGGCGTGATGGGCGAAGCGCCAAGCCATCCCGACTTGCTCGACTGGTTGGCTGGTCAGTTCGCTCGTGACAACTGGTCGGTGAAGGAGATGATCCGACACATCGTCCTCTCCCGAACCTATCGGCTTTCCTCGGTGGGTGAGAGTGAAGGCTTGGCTACGGATCCGGAAAACCGGTTGCTTTGGCGTGCCAATCGCAAGCGGCTCACGGCCGAAGCCATCCGGGATTCGATCCTCGCGATCAGTGGCCAACTCAGCGACCAACAGGGTGGCTACACGATTCGCAAGTTTTCACAGTACGACTGGGGTTACGAATTCGACACTGTGAGACGGAGTGTCTACGTGCCGCTTTTCCGAAACACGCTGATGGAGGTGTTCGAGACGTTCGATGTGGCCAACCCGAATGTCGTCACCGGTCGCCGGAATGAGACGACGCTGCCGACACAGGCGTTGTACTTGTTGAACAGTCCCTTCGTGAACGAAGAGGCCAGCCGGACCGGGGAGCGAATCGAGCGACAGGGCCATACCGATGCCGAGCGGGTGCGCCTCGCTTATCGGTTGACGCTTGGTCGTGAGCCCAGCGCCTCCGAGACGGAAGTGGCGATGACCTTCGTATCGGGTGCCGATCCGAGTGCCGAAAATCGACCTTGGTCCGCGCTCGCGCACTCGCTGATCTCCAGTATTCAGTTCAGATACTTGGATTGACGCAGGGCTGTAATGGACTATCATTCCGCCGTGCAACCGCTTTCTCGTAGAGAGATGTTGAAATCAACGGCCTGTGGCTTCGGGTCGTTGGCATTGGCCGGCATGTGTCAGCAGGCGCAGGCGAGCGTTCCGTCCTCGCTGCTTCAGCGTCAGCCGATGTTTCCCCCACGGGCCAAGCGTGTCATCTTCTTATTCATGGCCGGCGGGCCGAGTCATGTGGATTCCTATGACCACAAGCCGGAGTTGTATCGCAATCACGGGAAGGACTACGACTTCACCGGTGTGCGATTCGGGACATTTGGTAAAAAGAGCAAACGCAAACTGATGAAGCCACTCTGGGGCTTTAAGCAGTATGGCCAATGCGGCCAGCATGTCTCCGAATTGTTCCCGTACACGGCGCAGATGGTGGACGATCTTTGCTTCATCAAGTCGATGCACACCGAAGGAGTCGCCCACGGTCCTTCGACGCTGTTTTTGCACACAGGTGCGACGAATCTAATTCGCCCTTCGGTCGGCAGTTGGGTGACATACGGGTTGGGAACTGAAAATCAGAATTTGCCCGGCTTCGTGACCCTGCAACCTTCCGGTTCAAAGGGTGGGCCGCGAAACCATTCCAACGCGTTTCTGCCGGCGATCTTTCAGGGAACCTCCATTGGGAAGGCTGGTCAACCAGCCAGCGAGGCGACGCTTCGGAATGCCGTAAACACATCGCTGCCTCTAGCCGAGCAAGAACGCCGATTTCGCCTGCTGCGAAAATTGAATGCCGCGCAACTGGCCAATCGACCGGAGGATGACCAACTGGAGGCTGTTGCCGAATCGTTCGAGTTGGCGTGGCGGATGCAGATGAACGCGCCGGAAGTGTTCGATCTCGCCGGTGAAGATGAGTCAACCA
>CAJXAU010000075.1 GCA_913050205.1 uncultured Verrucomicrobiota bacterium | reverse complement strand
ACAATCGGCTCCTCGTCGCTGCCGCTGATCTTCTTGCCAAGCGCCAGATTCTTCACTCCCTTGGGAGCGAAAAAAGGAGGGCGCGGACGTCCGAGCGGTTTCTCCAATTGCTTCACGCCCTTGATGTTTTGCGGAGTGCCCACAAATGCCGGTTTGGGCAACTCAAGCGGCAGGGCCGCCATGCCCGGAGGCGCCTTAACAACGGCTTTCTTTTTGTCCGCCGCTACCGCGTCCGGACTCAGTGCCACAAAAAGAAACGCGACCAACAAGCAGCAGGCCCGCACTATGTTCAATGAAGTGTACTTTTGCATTTTACGAATATGGAAATTCTACACCGGTAGTGCGCCCTGCGCAAACCGGCGGCGCATTCTCCGCGAGCACGCCGCCCTGTCAAGTCTCGACATGCGGCTTTGGCTTCGCAACAAACAGCAACGGGACAGAGACCAAAAAAAGAATCCCGGCACCGATCAACGTATACCAAGGCCAATGAACCAGTTTGTTAAAAATTCCGTCTAATTCCCTATACCCAAGCCAATCCTCAATTACCGTTGGGGGGATATCCATCCCAAGAAGCGAGTTTACCCATATCATCCCAACCAACGACGCAATCATCCCAGTAATCACAGGCCAGGCCGCCCCACGTTTGACCACGAGTGAAAGCACAATCCCTCCCAACAACGCCCCGCTGGTTAAGCCCACCAGGCTGAACGCAGCATTCATCACCGACGTGATTTCCCGACTAAGGAAAGCCACCACAATGAGCAATCCTCCCCAAAACACAGTCGCCCATCGACTCACTCTGAGACCGGCGGCTTCATCCTTCGGCTTACCCACCAAGCCGAGATCCATCGTCGAAACTGAAGCCAACGCGCTTAGTGCCGAACTGACCGACGACATGGCTGCGGCGAAAATCCCGACAAACAGCAGCCCCTTGATGCCGACGGGCGCCTCAGCCAGCATAAAAATTGGGAACACGTAATCCGTCTGTTTTTTACCGGTCGAGTTTTCCGGGATATCAATCGGGATCGGTGCGTGCTGATAATGCACCCACAACAACACGCCAACCAACAGGAACAACAGCATCATCGGCACAATACTGACCGCACAAAAGACCAGTGCCTTGCGACCATCCGCTACACTGCGGCAGGCAAGCACGCGCTGCGCGACCAATTGATCGATTCCGTGGGTGAACAGGACGAACACGACAGCACCGATGATTCCCATCCAAAAGTTGTACGGCGCGGCCAATGAGAAATCGAAATTCAACCAAGTGAGTTTGCCGGCTTCCTCCGCTTGGCCAAGCGCACCGCCCCAGCCTCCGTCGATCAACGTTGGCAAATAAAGCAGAGCGAACAAGCCCCCTGCCAACAAAAGAACAAACTGAAGCGCATCCGTCCAAACCACCGCCTTGATCCCACCAAACCAAGTGTAGATTAGTGATAGCCCAACGAATAAAACAATTGCCTCAGCGATCGACCAGCCAAGTATCAACTGCAACGGAATGCAGGTGACAAAAACACGCACACCTGCCCCCAGCGTCCCCGCTACCAAAAAAAATAACGCGCCGAGCTTTTGTGCGTTTACACCGAATGCCCCTCCAAGCAGCGCATACGGTGAATAAATCTCTTTCCGAAAATAGTACGGCACCATCACGACCGCCAAAATCACGCGCCCCATCGCATAACCCAGCACGATCTGCATGAAGCCCAGGTTGCCCGCGTACGCCATCGCCGGCACACCGATAAATGTCAGCGCACTTGTCTCGGTGGCAAGAATGGAAAGGGCAACACCCCACCACGGCAGATCGCGCCCCCCGAGAAAATAATCGCGCGTGTTGCGCTGCCCCCTGCCCAGCCAAACACCCAACCCGATGACCGCTGCCAGATAAATTACAATGACCAGCCAGTCCACCCCGCCAAGGCCCGGACTGGTTTCAACCGAAGACATTGTTTGATCAGTTGAACGCCACCCGTACCGTGCCCGGTTCGCTGGCCGGCAGGGAAACAACCTCCTCGATCCAACCCGGCAGGCGGTCGAGAAACTCCGACAGCAACTCCGAGCACTCGGCCGATTTCAACCCATGCTCCTCCTGTGCACCGTTGATGAAGCCACTCCATATCTGGCGGCCAAACTGGAGTAACCCCTCGCGCACCGGCACGGAGTGAATGGAGAGAAACATCCCGAACACCACCGGGTTCCAGCCTCGTGCTTCCCCGGCAATCACGCTTTTGCGGAAGCGCTGCATCATACGCTGGTCGTACATCGGCTTGAGCATGCGGAGTTGCTCGCGACCAACCGCGAGGCTGGCCTCGGCGAACGGCGCGAGTACTTCGTTTTCGGACAACTCGGCGTCGAGCGCCATCAGTTCCTTGAACTGCCCGCGGTTCGCAAACCAATAGGCGTTGTGCACCGCCGGCAACTCGATCGCCCGGAGAATGTCCTGCTCGTAACGCGACAGAAAGCTGCGCAACCCAAGCAAGTCACGCACCGCTTCGAAATCAAACGGCTTAGCCTGTGCGTTGGGCGAATGGTCACTCATCCGTCCCGCGACGCTACGACGAACCGTTCCGGCGCAGCGAGAGAAAAAGTTTTGAGAGTAACCGAAAATAATCTTGCCACCGCAAGAAGAGATTCGCCGTAGCCGGGCAAAACCACTAGACTGCCCGGCGCCCTGCGAACATGAACATCTGCAAATTATTTTTCGGCACCGCGCTTGGCCTGTTCGCCTTGGCCAAGCCGGCCCCGCTTGGCCAGGCGGAGGCCAAGCCCAACCTGATTTTCATCCTCGCCGACGACCTCGGCTACGGTGATCTTGGCTGCTTCGGTCAAAAGAAAATCAAGACGCCACACCTCGACCGCTTGGCCAAGGGCGGGATGAAACTGACTCAGTTTTACTCCGGATCAACCGTGTGCGCACCGTCGCGCTGCGTGCTAATGACCGGGCTCCACACCGGGCACGCCTACATTCGCGGTAACGGCCGACACAACCTCCGGCCCAGCGACTTCACCGTGGCGGAGTTGTTTAAACAGTCCGGCTACGCGACCGGTTGCTTCGGCAAATGGGGACTCGGAAACGAGGGCACCGACGGACTGCCGACCAAACAGGGGTTTGACGCTTTTTACGGCTATCTTCATCAGGGGCACGCGCATAATTTTTATCCGACGTTTCTCATCAACAATGAACGACGCGTTAAACTCCGAAATGTGGCCGCCAACGAACTCCCCAGTGGAGCTGGCTGGGCGAAGGAACGCGTCGACTATTCGCACGATCTCATCGTTGAAAATGCGCTGCACTGGCTGGACATGAATCATAACAAGCCGTTTTTCCTCTACCTGCCGTTCACCATCCCGCACGCGAATAACGAAGGCACCCGTGGCACAGGTGATGGGCAGGACGTTCCTGATTACGGTATTTACGCGGACAAAAACTGGCCGAACCCCGACAAGGGACAAGCCGCCATGATTACCCGCATGGATGCCGACATCGGTCGCCTCATGGCCCGTCTTGACCAATATGATCTCACCGAAAACACCCTTGTGATTTTCTCATCTGACAATGGGCATCATCGCGAGGGGGGCAACAACCCGGAATTCTTTGATGCCAACGGACCGCTTCGCGGCATGAAACGCGACCTTTACGAAGGCGGCATTCGCGTCCCAACAATCGCCCACTGGCCGGGCCGAATCGAGCCCGACACAGCCAGCGATCACCCGGCCTATTTTGGAGACCTCATGGCAACCTCAGCCGAACTGCTCGGCATCACCGCCCCCGGTCAACTGGACAGTGTCAGTATTCTCCCCACCCTGCTTGGCCAACCGGACAAGCAGTTGAAACGCGAATTTCTCTACTGGGAATTTCTCGAGCGCAGAGGAGCACAGGCTGTCGTGCTTGGTGAAACAGGCCGGTGGAAGGCGTTGCGAAAACAATCTGCCACCGCACCAATCGAAATTTACGACCTCGACAACGACCTCGGCGAAAGCACGAACATCGCTGCCAAACACCCTGAACTTGTGAAACGCGCCGAGGAACTATTCAAGGAACAGCACGTGCCCAACCCGTTGTGGAACGCGCCATTTAAACCTCGAAAAAAATAAGGGCGAACGATGCGGGTGGTCATCCAGCGCGTGAGCCACGGCTCCGTCACCATCGACGGAACGGTAAGAGGAAAGATCGGCCGGGGCTTCGTCGTGCTGCTCGGTATCGAGGAGGCCGACGATGCCGGGGACATCGACTGGCTCTGCGGTAAAATCGCCCGGATGCGGGTGTTTACCGACGAGGCGGGATTGATGAACAAGTCCCTCGCCGATGTCGGCGGTGGGGTCCTTTTAATCAGTCAGTTCACACTCCACGCCAGCACAAAAAAAGGTAACCGACCCTCGTTCACCCGCTCGGCCAAGCCGGAGATTGCCATTCCGTTGTACGAGCAGTTCATCGCCAAACTCGAAGTCGAACTTGGCCAAGCGGTCGAGACCGGTGAATTCGGCGCGAGCATGCAGGTGGCCCTCGTCAACGACGGTCCGGTGACCATTACGATCGATTCCAAATCCCGCGAGTAGCTTGGCCAAGCGGTTCCGGCTTGAAAATCATCCGCTTTCCGCTATCAGTCTCTCCGCCGTGAAAACTACGTTTTTTGTTACCACTCTCGCCGGCCTCGCATTGCTTGGCCAAGCCACTGCCACCGAACCGGCCAAGCCGGCCGCCAAGCCCAAGGCCCCAAGCGTCCCGATCCACCAGGCCGCCTACAAGGGCAGCGTCGATGTCATTCGGCAGCACCTCGCCGCCGGCACCCCGGTGGATACGACCAACCAGTACGGCTCCACGCCGTTGCATTATGCCGCACGAGCCGGCAAGGCCGACGCGGCCAAGCTGCTGATCGCCAACCGCGCGAAGGTCAACCTGAAGGATTCCAAGGAAGTCACCCCGCTGCACCTCGCCGCCAGCGGAGGCCACACGGCAGTCGTCGCTCTGCTGTTGGCCAACGGGGCTGATTACAAGATCACTTGCGGCGAACGCAAGGAGCCGGCCCTCTTCGCAGCCGTAAATAAAAACCGCGCTAAAGTGGTGACCCTCCTCCTATCCAAGGGCGCCAATGTGAACGCAAAAGATGCATTCGCCGAGACCGCGCTCGACTCTGCCGTCGGCAAGGGACTGCCGGAAATGGTGGCACTTCTCGCCAAGAATGGCGCCAATGTCAACGGAGGCGGTGGCACCAGCCCGCTGCACAAGGCCGCCTCAACCGGACAAAAGGAAATCGTCGAGATTCTGATCGCGAACAAGGCAAACGTGAACGTGACGATCGCGTTCGGCGACACTCCTCTCGACTGGGCCAACCGCAACGGCAAAAAGGACATCGCCGCAATCCTCAAGAAACACGGTGGCAAAACCGGTGAGGAACTCGAAGCCGGGAATTAAATCACCGCCAGTAACGGAATTCGGGTACGCACGGAACGGCCGCGTGAACCGGTCAAAATAATCCTTGCGGGGCGGTGTTCGAGTGCGATCATTAGGCCGCACATAGAACGCAGCTCATGAAAACATTTCACACCAATTTTGCCGCACTGCTCTCAGTAGTGGCATTGTCATTCGCATCGGCTCAAGCCGCCCCCAACGTCACAACCGTCAAGCTCCCTTACGGCGGCATCCGGCCACAGGTCGGCATCGACCAAAAAGGCGTGGTCCACATCGTTCAGGCCGACTCGAAGGTTCGTGGCGACTTGGTTTACGTGAAACACGAGCCCGGTCAAAACCGGTTTTCCAAACCGGTGAAAGTCCTTCGCGAAGCCGAAGCCATGGCGGCAAGCTTCAATATGGCCGTCGGCAAGGACGGCCGCGTCCACGTGTTCACTCGGCCGAACCCGAGGTATTCCAAGAAAATGATGGGCGCTGAGGCATACGACGCCATGTTCAAGTCCAAGGCCCGGTTCTTCGTCCTGCGCTACATGCTGCACTCCCGCTTGAATGACGACGGCAGCGCATTCGAGGACGAGGCAAACATCATCGGCAACACGATCGGTTTTGAAGGGGCCGGCGCCATCGTGGCCGATCAGAACAGCTCGACCGTCTACGCCTTTTGGCCGGGACAAACCGAGCCCGGCCCGGAGATGGGCCGCGACATGTACATGGCCGTGTCGAGTGACGAGGGCAAAAACTGGTCCGCGCCACGGAAACTGGACATCGACATCAAAGGCAACTGCCGTTGCTGCCCGATCCAGGCCACCATGGATGCCCATGGCAATCTTTACGTCCTTTACCGGAACTCCGTGCGCACCTCCCCGAGCAGTTGGGACAAGGACACCTACCTCATGACCTCCAAGGACTCCGGCAAGACTTGGAGCAAGCGTCTGGTTCAGAAGTGGGAGAAGTGCGGTTGCCCCGGCGCGCTCTACTCCATGTCCAGCGGAGCGGATGGCGTCTACATGGGTTTCAGCACTCGCGGAAAATCCTCCTTCGCCAAGGTCGAAAAAAATCTAAACATCAACGCTGCGCCCGACACCGGCAAGTCCAGCACCCGACCAATGGTGGCCACCAACAAAAACGGCGATGTGCTGTTTTGCTGGATCGAAGTGCAGGACGTCGTTTGGCAGGTGTATGACCGGGACGGCAACGCGGTGGCCAAGGCCAGCGGACGACTAAAAGGAGCCGCCGCCAAGTGGAGCAACGCCGCGGTCGTCGCCACCCACGGCTGGAATTTCATGCTGTATTATGACGGGCACGAACCGGCCAAGCGCAAGGGGTAAAGGCCGGCGACTGAACTGCGCCACAACTCTGCTGGCCCTGTGCGCGCTGCTTTCCGGTTGCGGCAAACCAACCGATGCCCCGTTGGTTGAGGCGACTCCCCAACAGGCTCCCACCAACACAGTCGAGACTCCGAAAAACGCCGCCGAGCAAAAGCTCGCCGTGGAACGCGGCCACAATGCCTTTTACACCTACGGTTGTTGGCATTGTCACGCCATCGGCGATGAGGAGGCTCCCGGCATGCGGAACGAACTGGCCTTGGGGCCTGACATGGCCGATGTCGGCAACCGCCTTGCCCCCGAGGAAATTCTCCAATCTATCCTCGACCCAAACGCGGTCATCGCCGAACCGAAGGATCAGCACATGGCCGAGGGCATCTCGCTGATGCCGGCCTTCAACGATCCTCAGGCCATGGACGACATCCGGGACATCGTCCTGTTTTTGCAGCAATGCAAACTCCCGAAACCATCACAGCAGGAAATGCTCAAAGTGACCGAAGAAAACTTTGGCGATACGGTGGAAAAACACGACGGATTGGTGCTGCTCTACTTTTGGGCGGAATGGTGTTTTGCCTGCCTTGCAGTTGGCCCGGCGCTGGAGGAGTTGGCACCCGAATACCGGGACCGCATCAAATTCTGCAAAGTCGAAACCGACGAA
>CAJXAU010000074.1 GCA_913050205.1 uncultured Verrucomicrobiota bacterium | reverse complement strand
CTCTCCCATCTCTGCCATGACGAGAATGTGGTTATTTCGCAGCAAAACTTGGCCGTGGCCATAGCGGCCGTCCTTCCACGCGCGTCGGCCGCGGTTCAACTCCATGCAGGCGAAGATTCCATCGTCCAGGCCGAAGACATGGTTTTTGTGATAAATGAGATTGGTGAACTTGGCCTTCATGCGGATGGAGTGCCAGATCTGCTTGGATTTGAACTGGTCGCCATCCTTTGACACCTCCACCAGCTTGCTGCCCTTGCCATATCCGAGGCTGAGCAACACCTGGTTTTCGGAGAGAATCAGCGGCATGGAGACATGCGGGATTGCTTCCTTCCACTCGAAAGTCCAACGGACTTTCCCATCCTCCGGGTTGTGTGCGGCGAGGCCGTCCTGATTGAAAATGAGAATCTGTTCCTCGCCGAGGATGGTGGCTGTAAGAGCCGAGCTGTACCCGGCGCGACTGCTGCCGCCGAACCAAATCGGTTCGCCGGAGTCGGCGGCGTAGGCGATGAGGGATTTGCCGTCTTCACCGCCTGCGCTCACGATCACTTTGCCCTCATGAACCAGCGGGGCACTACTGAAACCCCACTCCTTGCTTTTGTTGCGGGGCTTGGATGCGCCCGTTTGATCGCTTGGCCCATCGGTGGCCAGGCCGGCGTCGATCGCGATGTTGCGCTGCCAAAGCTGACTTCCGGACTGGAGGTCGAGGCAACTTAGGATGCCCTCGGCGCCAAGGGCGAACACCTTGTTTTCAACAATGGTCGGAGTTGCCCGCGGACCTTCGCCGGCGATAGCGGTGTTGTAATGGCCGGGGTTTTCCGTGAGCCAAAGCACCTTGCCGGATTCGATGTCGTAGCAAACAGTGGCTTCATTTTCCCCGCGCTGCTCCTGCGTAATGGCCCGATGGCCAGCAATGGCAAAGCCAGACCAAGCGGCCCCGATCGGTTGACGCCAAAGCTGGGTGGGTGGGTTTACTGTCCAGTCGGTGGCGAGTTCGGGGCCGGGCACCTTGCAATCTCGGCTTGGCCCGAGAAACTGGGGAAAGGAGAGCTTGGCCAAGCGATGTGCCTCCGGTTTTTCGCTTGGTTCAGCGGTCTTGGTTGGCAGTTCCTGCTTGGCCCATCGCCACTCAAAAATGGGCACCATGTTCCCGCTGAATTGGCTGAAGCGAAAACAGCCAAGGAACACGGCGACGCTCCCCACAAGGCTGCCCAGAATGGCCAGTCGAGTCCTCCCGGCCAAGCGTGAGAAAAACATCGCCCACGCGAGCAGGAGCACAGCCGAGATCACCAGCCCGCCGATAGTCCGGAGAACCTGCATTTGGTGGTTGTCGGTGCCGGTGTTCCAAATGACCACGAGTGCCAAGGTCAAACCGATGCAAATGACAACGGCCGGCCACCAGCGCGGATTTTGAGGAGTTTTTTTGGAACCAGAATCGGTCATGCTGAACGGCATTTAGCAAATTCACACCGCTTGGCCAAGCAGCGGATTGTCAGATTTGTGAGGTGAGGCAGGCCTAAATATGGCAGACGGCACATAAATTGCTTAGAAAGATCCGGTTATTTATCGGTTTTCTACACGAATTAGATGGATTTAAGTCTTTCAGGGCTGGCTTCGGGTTTTGATTGGAAGTCAGTGGTCGATCAATTGGTCGAGATCGAGCGCGCGCCACAGCGTCGTGCTCGGCGTGAGCAATATGATGTTTCGCGCCGAAACCAACTGTTGGGGAACATCAAAGACGAACTTTCCTCAGTAGAGAGCAAGGCCAAGCTGTTAAAGGATGAAAAGTTGTATCAATCCAGAACGACGGCGGTGTCGGATGAATCCGTCGGTGCAGCAAAAGTTGAGTCGGGAGCTGCGTTGGGATCGTATAAGTTTGAGTTCTTTCAACGCGCCACGACGGCCGAGCAAAAGGGAGGCACTGACGCAGGACGACAGGTCGACTGGTTGACAGCAAACGGGGCGGCTTCCGACGGAGCGACCAGCCTGACAGTCGATACGCTTACCACTTCGCTGAGTAACGGTGATGTGGTCGTGTTTAAGAATGGATCGAAGTTCACACTGGATGCGGATGCCGCCGTGGGGGCAACGAGTTTGTCTGGCACACTGAGCGGGAATGTTTTGGATGATGAAAACGGGTCAACCTACATCGCCAACAACGGATTCGGCGTAAAGGCAACGACAGGTTCTTTCACGATCAACGATTCCATCATTACCGTCGAGACCACCGATTCGCTGGCGAGTATTTTTAAAAAGATTACCGATGCCGATTCGGATCTTTCTGTCGCCTACGATGCGTCATCTGACAAAATTACACTGAGTTCAGTTTCCGGCAAGACGCTTGTAATGGGCAGTTCCAACGACACGAGCAATTTTCTTACGGCGTCGCGACTAAACAACAACGGAACGAGTTCGGTGAGCAGTGTCTACAAGTTGGGTGGAATCAGCATGGCATCTACGTTGGCGGGCGCGAACTTCAACACCACACTTATCGGGACAACCGGGAGTTTCCGTGTAAATGGCAAGACCATCGACTGGGCTAGCGACGATACGGTGGGATCGGTTCTTGCCGGGATCACACAATCCGGTGCGGGTGTGGTGGCCAGTTACGATGGCGTAAACGATCGTTTTTTGCTGACCAACACGAATACCGGAGATGTGGGGATTAGCCTTGAGGACGTGCGGGGCAATTTTCTGCAGGCAGTCAAACTGTCGTCTGAAACGATTCAGGCTGACGGAGCGCAGTCCGCCAGTGTCTCGGTTAGTGTTAACAACGCCACGGGCTATGGCACAGGGGACTATACATCAAGTGGTATAACGGTGGACTCCACAGCATCCTCGCTCAGTAGTGGTGATACACTTTATTTCGAGAACGGTGGCAAATTGGTGTTGAGTGCGAATGCGTCGGCGGGTGCAACGACGCTGTATGGGACGTTAACCGGGGCCACGCTGACCAACGATGAAACCGGTTACAAATCCGGGACGTTTAACATCTCTGCATCAGCCAACTTGACAGTGAGTTCTGCCGCAACTGCAAAGTCGGTGAAAGTGAGCTATTCGTCTGGTTATTCCAGCGGTGCGACATCGTTATCTGTGGATTCTCTCGGAGCCGCGCTCTCTAGTGGAGATGTGATCCGGTTTGGTAACGGTACGACGTTCACTCTCGACGCCAACGCGGATGCCAACGACACGACGTTGAGCGGGACTCTGTCCGGTGGGTCATTGGCTGATAACGAGGTCGGATATCTTGTGCAAAGCATTACCGTTGGGAGCAATTCGGAGAATTTTTCTGCAGGAGACCGGGTTCGATTTGCGAATGGCGGCATCCTCACAATTACGGCCGATCCGGCCTCGGGTGCAACGACATTGACGGGCTCATTGTCTGCGAACCTGAGCGCTTCCGAGACATCGGTTTCCCGGAGCGAGTCGTTTCGGAACGGACAATCGTTTCATTTTGTCAACGGATCGAAACTGACGTTAACCGCCGATGCTGTGGCGTCGAGTACGTCGCTAACCGGTTACTGGACGAGTGCCGTATCTAATAGCGAAGAAGGGGATCAGGCGGCACTGACTCGTGGCAATGACATGCTTTACTCCCTGAATGGCGGTGACATTCTGACCAGTCATTCGAATACTGTTACAGAGGACAGTTCCGGCGTGTCCGGCTTGTCAGTCACGGCGAATTTGGTTGGTGCCGGTCATCGAATCGGTACGGTCGACAACAGCAATAACGTCCTAACCACCACGACTTCGCATGGATTAACCACCGGCGATCTGGTGAAATTTTATGCCCCTTCCACGCTGATGAGTGGTGTGTCCTCCCAAACAACCTATTACGTGCGTGCATTGTCCGGCAATAAGGTGTCACTCCACACATCCTCCTCCGATGCAACGGCAGGGTCGAACGCGGTAAATATAAGTGACTCCGGTACGGGGGACCAATACCTGCTGAACGCCTCGGCTAACAGCCTGACGGCAACCGTGGCGAGTGATACGGACAAGGTGAAGAATGCGATCAAGGATTTCGTGTCGCAGATTAGTAAAACGCAGTCGTTAATTTCGATGCACACGGCAGTGACGACCGACTCCGATGGGAAAGTTACGGCCGGGGCACTCTCAAATGACCGATTGGTGGCCGAGATTGGGGCTGAATTGCGTAGCAAAACAATGGGCGAAATGAGCGGTGCCGGCAGTTCTTATTCGAGGTTGAGCGACCTTGGTTTTGCGGGTAATGGGTATGATAACCAGATCAATTTGAAGGACGAAACCGCCCTCGACACAGCCCTGCGGGAAAGCATGGGCGATGTGCAAAAGTTTTTTGCAACTGAAACCGTAACGGACTATGGAGATGGTGCAACGGCGGATTATTCAGAGGCTGAGGGCATGGCCGATGTCGTGCAGGACTATACTGCCCTGTTGTTGGGAGACTTTTACGGAACGGATGGGGCGTTGGTGGATCACCGGGATAATTATACGAAGGAGATTGACCGTATAGAAAACCGGATTGCTGAACTGGAAAAACGGGCCCAAGCGGTCAAGGACCAGTTGACACGCAGTTTTGTTGAGATGGAAAAGGCTCAGGCCAAGACCAATCAGGAGATGCAGTTTTTAACCAAGCGCTTCGCCTAACTATAACCCGAGATTTTATATGACATCTATTAAGAAAAAAACCAAATGCAGGTTTGCCGCGCTTGGCCAAGCGGGATTGCTGCTTTTCATTCTTATAATCGCTTCCGGTTGCCGTACGGCAGCCAACAAGCCCGGAGCGGTGATCGGGCCGTTCTATAAGCCGACGAATTACCACTTGGCTGGAGGAGAGATGCCGGTTGATATGAGGCGTGTGGCGTTACTGCCGCTGACGTCTGCATTGGACACGCGGGAGCATCAATCCGGCCGATCAATTCTGCAGGAAACATTGTTCACACAGGTTGCAAAAGCCGGATTGTTTGAAATAGTAATCGTTCCGCCTTCAAAAATGAGGACGCTAACAGGAAAATCGACCTGGCGAATGATTGAGGAACTGCCGAACGATTTTATTGAGCGGATCATGGATGAATACGATTGCCATGGCGTGTTATTCAGTCACTTGTCCGTGTATCAGCCCTACCCGCCGTTGAGCATCGGATGGAGAATGGGGCTTGTGCATCTGGATTCGGAAAGCAACAATGGCACTGTGGTTTGGGAAATTGACGAAGTATTCAATGCGGGCGAAAAGCACGTCATCAATTCCGCAATCCGGAACAGCGTGAAAAATGGGTTGTCCGACCCGGAGTTGGACTACGATTTTGGCCTGCTTAATTCACCCCGGCGCTTCGGTCGTTATACAGCGGAGGAAGTGGTCTTGACTATGAAGCGTTTGGCGGAACCGCTGAATGCAGCTTTAGCCGAAGGGGAACATGTTCCCCTTGATCCAAAAAAGGGGGTTTTCTACGGGCGTGTGCCGGCTGAGGGTCAAACGCCTTAAACTTTTTATTCCTATATCATGTCCACTATCGACAAAGTAAATGATCCGCTTGGTCCTCAACCAACCAGAGAGGCGAATAAATCGGGTGCCACTCCAAAGCAATCGCAGCGTACACCGTTGGTTGCGAAGGATGTGCTGGAACTGAGTTCACGTCGTCTCGATGAGGCGGAGCGACAGGTTGAAGCAGAGTTCGCCGCACGCAAGGCACGAGTATTGGCCAAGGAACAGGCTGGTCATTACGATCCCGACAAAGCCATGAACGACATTGCGAGGATGTTGGCCAAGGGGCACGTCGAGCATCGATAATAGTTCGACCGGTCATCAAACCTAAAAAGGATGAATCCATACAATCGACCGCAGGCTGGTGCTCCGATTCCTTCCGATGGGCCGGCCAACCCTTATGCAAAGGTTAATGCGTATCAGAGCACCTCGGTGAATACGTCGTCACCGTCCGACCTGGTTCTCATGTTGTACGATGGCATCATTCGTTTTCTAAATAATGCCAAGGGAGGATTTGATCTGGAGGATCCGGCTGATTTTCATCAAGTAATCAACGGGAACATCCAAAAGGCACAGGCGATTATCCGAGAGTTGCGCTCGAGTTTGGACATGGATAAAGCCACGGAATTCGGCGAAACGATGGCTGGGCTTTATGATTACTTTGACCGTCGTTTGCAGGAGGCAAACATGGACAAGAAACCGGATCCGATCGATGAAGTGATCGGGCGTGTACAGACGATTCGGGATGCCTGGGAGGAGATGGTTCGCCGCGAGTTGAAAAATGTCAGTTCAAAGGAAGAGGGGGGAGAGTCAACTGAGGTGGGAACACTTGATATCTCCGGATAGTGAAACACGATACGGACACAAAAGGAGCGTTGCTGGCTTTGTTGGAGCGCCTTCGTGAGTTGACGGAGGACGAAACTGAGGCAATCCGAGACAAGGATTTTGTCCGAGTCGATACTGTGCAAACTGAGAAAGCGACTGTCCGTGATGGGATTCTGAAGTTGGAGGCGCCCGCTCTCGAGGGAAAATCCAGATTCGCAGATGATCCTGACGTGCAGGAGGCCGTTGGGCGAATCATGGAGATGGATCAGGCCAATAACGCGCAACTTTCTCGCGACATGGGGTCGTTAAAGCAGGCCGCCGAGGAGCAAACTCGAACCGGAAATACGATGCGGCGGGTGCATGGGGCGTATGGCCAACGCCAACTGTCGGCCAACTGGCAGGCCGTAACCTGAATTTCCGTTGAATAATTTCTCTGCGAAGCCGGTCTGTTCAGGCCGGCTTTTGTGCGCTTGGCCAAGCGTTGTGTTCAACCTGTGGGGAAGTTGTGAATAAGTCCCCGTGGACATGGCTAGCTGAACGGTCTTAACTTTCCTTGTGTTTCGGTGTCGTTCCGCTTGGCCGTTGGGGTGTGTTGTTCGTGGCGTTTTTTAAGGCGGGCCGTTTATCTCAATCGTATTTTTACCAACATGAATTATTTCAGATTGCTCACTTGTCTGTTGCTCGTCGTTTTTTACCCGCTTGGCCAAGCGGAGGAGAAAGAGGCACCACTGGCTTCGCCGGTCGAGGAGGCAGCACCCAAGTCGGATGCCAATGCCGGGGCCAAGGATCCAACCGCCCAAGCGACAGAGGAGCGCAACATACGAATTCAATTTGACGGAGTACCCTATTCTGATGCTCTGCAGAGATTTTCGCAGATGGCCAAAAAGCCGTTGATCGTTGAGTCGCCAGTGCAGGGAACGCTGACTTTTTATGACCCAGTCCCATATACGTACCGAGAGGCTCTCGATGTATTAAACATCATTCTTTCGATGAAGGGGGTGGCACTTGTCGAAACCGGCCGGTATCTGCAGTTATCCAAACTAGAGAATATTAAAAAACTGCCACTCAAAGTCGTTCGGGGAGGAGATGCTTCCGGTGACGTCCGCCCGGGGCAGATAGTTACTGTGGTCGTACAGTTGCAGCATCTGGATGCGGCCGAGG
>CAJXAU010000073.1 GCA_913050205.1 uncultured Verrucomicrobiota bacterium | reverse complement strand
AACTCCATGTCAACCGGCCGAAAATTTCGGTCGGTGCTGATCATCAGGTCGTGCCGGTAGATGGCTCGCATCGCGGCACCGTCCTCGACCATGCGGTGCTGTTTCGCACCCCGAAAACCGATCGTATTGTTGATCAACACATCCCCCTGCACCTCGTCGGGAAAATGGCGACTAGACACGAATTCCAACCCGGACGTTGGCCGGACGCGGTGCTGCTCCAGCAGATTCCACGGATTGGGGGCAAAATCACCGTACGGCACCTTGATTGACGCCGGCAGCATCCAGCGCAAATTTGGATCAGATGTGTCGGTGAAATAATCCTGCCCCCATTCGTCGAACGCCGTGCCCCACGGATTGGGAATCGAGACTCGGCAACTCCGCTCGAGATGACCCCGTTGTGGGGTGAATCGGAAGAACCCTCCGTTCGAGCTGCGAATCGGCCCGTAGGCGGTCTCGACGTTGGAGTGCAAAAACGTCCCCTCCCCCATGATGATCGCGCCCGATGGGTCGGCACAAAACGCACTGATCGCGTGGTGCGTGTCGTGGTCATCAAAACCGCTCAGGATAATCTCGCGACCGTCCACCTTGTCGTCCCGGTCATCATCCCGCAACAACACGAGATCGCCCCCCTGCGCCACGTACACCCCCTCCGGAGCGAATTCGAAACCAAGTGGCAGATGGAGGTCATCGACGAATACCGTTTCCTTGTCTGCCCGGCCGTCGTTGTCGGTGTCCTCGAGGATGATCAACTTGTCATTTGGCTTGGCGTCACCCGGCTTAAAGTGCGGATAGGTTGGCATCGTCGCCACCCAGAGACGCCCCCGGTTATCGAACGACAACTGCGACGGGTTGGCCAAATTCGGAAACTCCTGCTCTGAGGCAAACAACTCAATCCTATAGCCTTCGGCCATCTTGATACTCGCCACCGCCTCGTCGCCATACTTGTATTCGAATTTCGGGTTCAGGCTACCAATCTGCGGAACCTGGTGCGTGGCCGCGTCGGCTTTGGCCAGATCGTATTGGCTGCCTTCGATCGCCGCCCAAAGGGCCTCGTCCCGGTTGGCCACCATCTGCTCAATCTTCTTGAGTTCGTGTGGATAATTTTTTGGGCCGTGCGGGTTATGGCGTCGCCCAAACACGTGCACGCCGTTGGGGATTTTGTAAAACTTGTGCCAGTACCAGTTCTTCTCCCTCACAGCCTTCAGAATGCGCTTGGCATCACCTGCTCCACGCGAAGTTCCAAACAATCCGTCCGCGAGCACCGGTGCAAGTCGCTGATAACTCGCTTCCGTCAAAAGCGCCCCATCCCGGGTCAACGGTTGCTTCGACTGCTCCATCCATTGTTGTGTGATCGAGAACAGGCTCAGAAACGGGACGTTGTACCTCCTGGCCACGTCCTCCATTGCCGCGGTGTAAAGCGACAGGTTGGCATTCTCCACCGTCCCGTCCGGGGTGCCGTGCGTCGCTGAAAGGTTTTCAAATGCCACCGGCGAAACCAACGCCAACTGCGGTGCAGAATGACCGTTGTATTTTTGACTGCGAGTGTGGTGAATGAAATCGGTCAACTCGGCCTTAAACCGACCCAGTCCATTGACGCCTTCAAACGACTCGTTGAAACCAAAAAATGCAACGATGACATCCGCCTTTAATCGAGTGAGCCATTGATCCGGCTTCTCATAAAACCCACGACCGGCATGGCCGGAGCCCCAGCGATCCTTCGCTTGGCCAAGCGTGCGATACTTTTCCGCACCGGGAAACGGCCAGGGATCGTTCCTGGCTGAGTGAGGTCGAAACGCCGGCGTGTTGCCCTCGTCGCACATGTTTCGGATGACCAACCGCTTCGAGGGAAAACGAAGGTGCATCTCCGTTTCAAAATGGCCGTACCGCCCCATGCGCGACCCCAATCCGTTGCCAAGCAGGACGAGGCGTGTGCCGTCCCGAACCGACAACTGGCCCGCGGCAGTTGAATTATGGGGAGCAAAAAAAAACAGCGCCAACCCAGCGCAAAGACAGCCCGAAAAAAACCTCATGATGTCGGCGCATCATCCCGCCCTGACCACCGCGCCGCAAGGAAAACCAAGCGCTTGGCCAAGCGCTTAATCCCTGGTGAAAAATGACGGGAGCTGGCCCTTCAGAAAAAACTCCCAGCCGGCCTGACAGCTTTCTCGACTGAAGAGGGGATCATCGGCATCAAACGGCTCGATCGAGGTGTGCCTGAACGTCAGGCGAGTACCCGCTCCTGACTCCGCCAACTCCCAAAGAACTTTTGAGTCACCCGGCATGCCCCCGTATCTCCATCCGTAAACTATCCTGTGACCGGGATCCACCTCATACACCTCCCACTGGTGGAGGAATTGGCGCCCTTCACATTCCATGTTGAATTCGGTCTTAAACCCAATCTCTGCCCGAAAATCAGGGAGCATCGGGAAATACCACTGCCTCATTTGCTCCGGGTCGGTGATCGCCTGCCATGCGGCATTCATCGACGCCGAGAGGTCGACTTCAATCTGGATGAATTCATCTTTTTTCATGATGTTTCAATGAAACGGTTTCCAATTTTGGATGGCCGCCTGCGCCTCCTCAAACTCTTTTTTCAATCGCAAAACCAACTCCGGGTGACCGGCGGCGATATTCGTCTTCTCACCGATATCTTTCGATAAATTGAACAGCAGTCCGTTTTCGTGAAAAACAGATAGCTCCTGTTTACCGGTGTCCGGGTCACGCGTGCGCGAACGGGTGTAGCGGTGCCATTTGTAGTGTCCACTTCGGTAGGCGGTCGGTTGATGAAAGTAATGGATATGCCGTGTACGAGCACCGGGCTCACCCTCCAGCCAGTGGGCTGAGAAATCGATCGAATCGATCGCCTGCCCCTTCGCGATGGATGCCCCGGTTAACTTGGCAAAGGTGGCGTACATGTCGTAATTCACCATCAACTGACCGGACACCGCCGGCTTGATTTTTCCCGGCCACGAAACGACGCATGGCACACGATCGCCGCCTTCCCAAGTCGTCGATTTTTCCCCGCGCAACGGGCCGCTCACCCCTCCGAATTCCTTGAACATGGTCCATGGCCCGTTGTCGCTGGTGAATACCACAATCGTTTTTTTAGTGAGCTTTTCCGCCTCGAGAGCCTTCACGATCTCCCCCACCGACCAGTCGATCTCCTCAATCACATCTCCATAAACTCCGTTCGCGCTTTTGCCGGTAAACCTGGGCGACGCAAAAATTGGAACGTGCGGCATGTTGTGCGCGAGGTAGATGAAAAAAGGAGTGTTCCGGTTTTCTCGGATCAATCGCACGGCCTCCTCCGTGTAACGTCTGGTGAAAAGCGACTGCGGCACGATCGGCCCCTTGTTTTCTCGGTTCACTATCAACGGCGTTTTCCACGCCGCCTCGGGCGCATCACGAAACGAGGCATAGTTTGGACGTGGCCCATTCCAGTCGTTACTGCCGGGCGTCCCGTACCAATAATCGAATCCCTGATCCAGCGGGTGAAGCCCCCTGCCCATTCCAAGGTGCCATTTACCCAACAGGGCGGTTTTGTACCCCTTGCCCTTGAGCATCTCAGGGAGAGTGACAGCCTCAGCCAGTCGCCCCATGTTTCCCCGGGAATTCTTCCAGGGCCGACTCGCATGGCAGCCGGTCATCAACGCTCGCCGACTCGGGGCACACCACGGCGCGGCATGAAAATCGGTCATCCGCAGTCCACCCGCCGCCAACGCATCGATGTGCGGTGTCCTATTCAACTTGCTGCCATAGCAACCGAGATCCCCGTACCCCAAATCGTCAGCCATGATATAAACGATATTGGGCGGTTGAACCGCCTTGGCTTGCGCTTGGCCAAGCGCCGGCAATAACAGACAGATGGCGAGTGAGGTCAGCTTCATTTTCGTTGATAATAGATCCCCTTTTTTGACCAGGGACGTTCGCTCGGTTGGCGCGACTTGGCCAAGCGTTCCGTGGCATCACCTTCGTCCCCCTGCTCCTCCATCCACTTGGCCAAGCGACGTGAAAGCTCACCGCGACGCTTGGCCAAGCGAGGGGTGCCCGCAAGATTCTTGAGACACCATGGATCGTCTTTCAGGTCGAACAACTCCACGGCCGGCCGACTGACATATTGCTCAACACGAGAGCGGGCGAAGTCGCTGTCCACCTTCTTCCACGAAGCATAAATCGGGTCACGATACGTCACCATGTTTTGAAACTGAGCTTTCGGGTGCAAATTGCGGATGTATAGCCAGCGACCATCGGTCACGGCACGAATTCCGTAAGCCTCGGATCCGTGATAAATGCCCCGGGTGGTGTTGATCGCATAAACGAACTCATGATGCGTCTGTTTTTCACCGAGCAAAACCGGCAGGAACGATCTGCCATCGAACAATGAACTGTCCGGTTTCCCACCGGCTAACTCCAAAAACGTCGGGACGATATCCACATAACTCACTAGCGCAGCCGAGTCCGTACCGGGCTGAATCCTACCCGGCCAACGCACCACAGCCGCAGCGTGAATGCCCATGTCGTAGCAGGTCCATTTGCCAAACGGCAACTGGGAGCCCTGCTCGCTTAACCAGAGAATCACCGTGTTTTCCGACTGCCCCAACTCCCGCAGGATTTTCATCACCTCGCCCAATTGCTGATCCATGTAACTGATCTCTGCGTAGTACTTGGACAAGCCCTCACGCAGTTCTTTCGTGTCCACCAAGTAAGGTGGCACGGTTAACTTGTCGGGAGGATAAACGCTGGCATCGCCGCGATTCCATGGCGTGTGCGGTTGATTCGAGGCGACAACCAAACACCAAGGTTGATCGCCATCCCTCGCCATAAATTCCTTCGCTCGGTTTAGCGGCAAGTCGGCGCCGGCCGGTGTACGGCCTCCATCGCCGTGGCTGCCTCCCAATTGTTCAAACGGAAATGCAGAAGCCGGCGCTTCATGACGCTTGCCGGCAAGCCCCACGCGGTATCCCAACGGGCTCAGATATTGCGGAAGCGACTGGACGCCCTCGTGCACCCGACTGTGGTTCGGGTGCGCCCCGTTTTTGACCGGATACAATCCGGTGAACAGGCTTTGGCGTAACGGCGAACAGGTTGGTGCGGAGCTATAGCAGCGGGTCAACCGCAGGCCCTGCTTGGCCAGACGATCAATATTCGGCGTTAGCACATCAGGGTTCCCAAAACAACCGACATCGGTGTACGTCATGTCGTCCGCCAGAAACAAAAGCAGATTCGGTCGCTTCTCCGCTTGGCCAAGCGGTACGTTGACCAGAATCACAATTATCGCAAAAACGATCTGACAACGACGACTCATCTTTTGAGACGCAATTTCAGATTGGCAGAGTGGATCGCCTTCGCTTCGGCCATCGGATCAAACTTGGGGTTCTTCGCCTTGGGCACGATCGCCCCTGTTTCCCTGCGCCACGACTGAAGCATGCTGTGCAGCTTCTTGACCAGTTCCGGGCGCGCGGCGGAGAGATCATTTTGTTCGCCGATATCTTCACTTAGGTTGTAAAGCAACAGTGCATCATCCTCGAAATACTCGTGCAGTTTCCAGTCGCCCAAGCGGATGACACTGCAAGGGCGAGTCCGAAACAACGGGTCACGCTGTTCCTCGTAAACGTCGTAACTCTGGAGATACGCCGGGAAATGCCAGTAGAGCGGACGCGGACCAAGCGTCTTTTTCCGGCCACGAAACAGGGACACCAAGCTGACGCCGTCAAGCGGTTGCCCCGGCCGGGCAGCCCCGGCCAACTCAAGAAAGGTCGGATACAGGTCCACGCCGATGATCGGCTCTGCACTCGTTTGAGCACCTTGAATTTTCCCGGGCCAATTCACGAAAAACGGCACACGAATGCCGCCCTCGAAATAGTTGCCTTTGTACCCGTGCAACGGAGCCATGTCCGTGGCCGGGCCGTAGCCGCCGTTGTCAGAGAAAAAAAAGATAACCGTGTTATCGCGTTGGCCGGTTTCCTCGAGCTTGGCCACCAGGCGTCCCACCCCTTCATCGACTGATTCAATCATCGCCGCCATGACAGCATGCTGATGAAGTCGGCCCGGCTTCTTAGCCTCATATTTTTTGATGATGTCTTTCTTGGCCTGCAGTGGCACATGCACGGCGTAATGCGATAGATACGCACACCACGGTTTTCCTTTCGGGTTACCGATAAACTCGAGCGTTTTTTCCGTGAGCACATCAGCAAGATACTCACCGTTCCGCCCCATGTGCCCACGCATACCGGGGATTTTGTTGTGCTCCACGGCAACGTCGAATCCCTGCTCGGTTGGGCGCTCGCCAAGATGCCATTTGCCAAACATCCCGGTACGGTAACCGGCCTTTTGCAACGCCTCCGCCCACGTGACGATGTCCAGTCGAAGCTTGTTCGTCCCGGTCACATGCTCCAGTCGGCGATGCCGGGCATCGCCTCTCGGACGAGTGCCAACGTTGTAAATCTGATGGCGCGGCGTGTATTGACCGGACAGCAGGCAGGCGCGCGCCGGAGCACAGTTGGCCGAGGTGGAATAGGCATCGGTGAAGATCATACCCCGCTTGGCCAAGCGGTCGATGTTCGGAGTTTCATAAAAATCCGAACCCATGTAACCGGTGTCTTTCCAACCGAAATCGTCAAGGTAAACGAAGAGAATGTTCGGCCGTTGTTCCGCCTGCGCCGTCAGGGCAAACGCGAAAACAGCACACCAAAATAGATGCCTTATCACGGCTGACCCTTCTTCGGTTTCGGCATTTTTGCGTCCACCTCTTTTCTCCAGGCACGCAGCTTGGCCAGGAGCTTGGCCGTCTGTTCCGGCTCGGTGGCCGCCAGATTCCTCTGCTCACCCAAGTCATTCTTCAGATTGAAAAGTTGCACGGTGCCGTTTTCAAAATACTCGAGCAGTTTGTAGTCGCCTTCGCGGATTGCCCCGGCCGGGCTTTGCATTCCATGATTGCTGTAGTGTGGAAAGTGCCAAAAAATCGCCCCTCTTTTGAACGATTCGCCGCGCAGCGCAGGCACAAAACTCTTCCCGTCCTGATGCTGGGCGGGTGCCGATGGCAAACCAACCATCTCAAGAATGCTCGGGTAAAAATCCGTGCTGATGACCGGCTCATCACACACCGCGCCGGCGTTGCCCTTGCCCGGCCACTTCACAATTGTGGGCACTCGAATTCCGCCCTCATACAACCAGCCCTTGGCACCCCGCAGTGGCAGATTGGAGGTCGCGTAGGCCCAGTCAAGTTGGTTGTCCCTGACAACTCGTTTCGGATTGCCGAAGTTACCGGCCGACATTCCCCCGTTGTCTGAGGCGAAAATGATGATCGTGTTTTCCGACTGCTCAAGCTCCTCGAGTTTTCTCATTACTCGTCCGAGGCTCTGATCCACCGCCTCCACCATGGCGGCAAACTCGATGTTATCCTGCCGCTGCTTGATCTTGATCGTGCGCTGCGGCAACACCTTGTGCCCCTGATGCGATGGCTT
>CAJXAU010000072.1 GCA_913050205.1 uncultured Verrucomicrobiota bacterium | reverse complement strand
CACGACCTTCGTTCATCAGGTGAGCCGTGATGGCTTTTTGCCCCTGTTTAAATTCGCTGTTCCGCAGCCGGATTCCTTCCGGGAGATTTTTAGCATGGACCTTAATCGGTCCGTTGAAATTTCCCTGGCGAATCGCCACGAGCTGTATTGGCAGGCTGGAGCCTTTTCGCAAATGAGTCGCCATCAACTCAATGTTTCGCTTGTCCTTCGCCACCGGGACGGTTTTCGGATGGACGACCAACTTAAGTCCGGGTGCCTCCCGTCGGACCGATACAAGATACGTCTTAAACGAGTCGTCTGATGCCTGATTAAAAAGATCACGCATCTCAACCCTCAAGTACCCGTCTGACTTAGCCTGAAATCGCCACGTCACATCGCGGTTGGTCATATTGAATTCCCGTCCTCCTGGATTGTCCTTGGACTCGTAAAACTCGTTGGCTTTCTCGGGACTCTCCTTGCCGTCCGCAGCCACGTTCACAACCTGCGCCGTGATGTAGGGATTCGTATTTTGCCCCAATCGCTGTGAGTGGACGTCCAGCCAATAGACACCATCCTTTTTGATCGGAAATTTGTAGACGTCAACATCTCGCGCGGGGAAAAACCGGCCAGCCAATATTCCCGGAGAGGCGACTGTTTGCGACTCCACTTGATTTTTTGCATTTTCATTTTCCAACGTAAGCGGTTGTCCGCTCGCATGTGCGATGAAAAAGGGATTACTCACAAACTTACCCGAGCCCAAACGGTATACCCCCCCGTCCAGCACGATCGAGGCGGGAGGCAACGCAACCCCGCCCGGCAGTTCTGCCCGAGTCAAATCTCCTGCACGTACAACAAGTTTCTCCAACTTCCTCCCATCGGCACCCTTGGTTTCCGACGGCTCTGAGTCGGGGAGATTTCTACCGAACAGTGTGACCTTGGACTCTTTCAAATCGGTCAACACGGGCGGGTAAACAAAATCAACATGTGGCCCTTCTGTAATCTCCAGTCGAAAAAAATGTTCCTGCCCCCCGGCGAACGCCGCGTCATGGATTTGAATGAACAAATCACCATCCTTGGCCGGGGTGTGGTCGATTAATCCCGAGGCCCCGGCGCGTTCGAGGCGTGCACCTTCGGCATCCCGCAGGTAAACGACCGGATCAAGTCTCGAGTCAATAGTTTCAGCCGAAAGCCTAAATAGAAGTCGCCGATCCTTCTTGCCGTCTAATTTGAACCAAGCGGACTGTCTCGCGATGGCCACTCCGTTCACAGCTGACTGGGCGTGAACCGTGAACGCCGCAGCCATGCTGGTATTGTTGGCCGGACTACTCAACTCGGTAGCGGTGCTGACGACAAACGGTCTCGGATTCGAGACCCCGAATGCACCAATGTAGCGAACCTCGTAGACGCCCTCGGGTACTCCGGCATCCACCTTCACGTTGAATTTGTTTTCACCGGCCTTTACCGGTTCGGCACTGATGCCGGCACGGGAAAAGTAAAGATCCGTCGCTCCTTCCAAGTCGGCACCAAACGCGACAATCTCCGCCTCGCCGCCGGCCTGGCATCCCATGGGAAATATGGCGGTCAACCGAGAAGTAGGCAATTGGCCAAGCGCTTGGCCAAGCGCACCGAAAAGCACGAGGCAAACTGGAAAAAAACGAGTCAGGAACCGTTGAGGCATGCTAATTAATACGCCCGACCAAGCGGAGGCATTCGAAGAACAACTCAGTGATTAAAGAGAAACTCCTTGGTGTTTACCAAGGCCCATAAGATGTCCTCGAACCGTTCCTTGGTTCTATCCACCGGCTTGCCTTCCTTATCCACTGCATCCCGTTTCAAGTAGCCCACCGCCACGTCTATTTCCTCCTTTCGGGGCAGACGCGCGAACGCCCGATAGTAAAGACTGTTCAGCTTTACCTCGTGACTGTTTTCCTTGTCAGACGCCAGCTTAGCCGCACGTCCGTCTTTTCTCGCCAACTGTTCGTGAATATTTTTCGCATTAAACAGGTGAAGACTCTGCGCAAGGCTGGCCTCCTGCGAACGCTCACACTCGCAGGCGCTCGATGAGTCGGGTCGACCGAAGACACTCAGAAAATAATTGGAACTGTTGTAACTGTTGTCCGGAAGACATACGGCACGGGTTCCAACTGGGAGTCCGCTGAAATCGCTCTTGGCCAAGATTAGATCGTTCAGCGAATCATAAAGCACCTCTGCCGTCAGGCGCTTGGGCTGGAATCGTGAAAAGTAGTGCTTGTCCTTCGCATTGTGTTTATTGGGAACCGAACTGAACTGGTAGGTGGTCGATGTGGTAATCACCCTCACAAGTTCCTTCAGGTCGTAATTCGTTTTCTCAAAATGATCGGCCAGAGCATTGAGCAACGCAGGATGAGTCGCCGGGTTGGTGGATCGAAAGTCATCCTCGGGATCAACCAAGCCGCGGCCGAAGAAATGTTTCCAGTAACGGTTGACCAGTGTCTTGGAAAACAGGCGGTTATCATCCACCTTCATCCAGTCGACTAAACGATGACGGGGATCCTCGACGGCAGCGATCGCTAACTCGCCTGAGCCCAACCCCGCCGGCTTGACCGGCTTGTTGGTTTTCTTGTTCGTCACCTGTGCCAAACCAGCCCGGTGAAAAACCATATCCTCGCCGGGCCGTCCCGCATTGGCCTTGCCCACACGCGAGAAGAACGCCATGAAGCTGTAGTAATCATGCTGTGACCATTTCTCGAACGGATGATGGTGGCACTGGGCGCATTGAAGTCGGGTACCGAGAAACAGTTGGGCCGTGTCTTCCATTTGTGCCTGCTGGGAACTGACCTGCTTAAACCAGGCGGTCGGCGGGCTTTGCTTTATGTCGCCGGATGCTGCAAGGATTTCACGGACAAATCGGTCGTACGGCTTGTTGCTGTAAAAACTCTCCTTGATCCAGTCGTAGAACGCCATTGTCGTTTTCAACTGCGCCCCGTTGGCCCGCTTGTTGCGAAGGAGCGACGACCATTTGTTTGCAAAAAACTCGGCATATTCCTCCGTCCGCAACAGGCGTTCGACTAGCGCAGCTCGCTTGTCAGGAGACTCGTCGGCGACGAATGCCTTTGCCTCGGCCACCGTGGGTAGTCGACCGGCAATATCCAACGTCACGCGACGCAGGAATGTCGAGTCATCCGCCACAACCGAGGGCGGCATGCCTACTTTTTTCAGCTTCGCAAAGATGAACTTGTCCACGAAGTTGCCCTCGGAAGGTAGACTCTCAACGGGGGCACCCAGGGGAACCGAAGCACGAAAAACTGAGGCCTTATCCTGATAACGAATCATTACGGCAATCTCTCCGGGGTGATTCCCCACGGTCACCAAGCCGGTGTTGTCCGCCTCGGCAAATTCGCGATCGTTTGCCTCATAAACCGCCGAGTGGGTAATGTCCTCAACTGAGCCATCTGTCATCCGCGCCAACACCACGAGTTGCTGCTGCGCCCCGCGCTTCATCACGCGCTCGGCCGGATGCACTTCAATCGCCTCCAACTTGGGATCGGTCGGCTTGCCGTAGGGCATGCCCTGCCTCATCCACTTGACGATCATCTTGTAGTCAAACGAGTCGGCGTCAATTCGCGACCCTCCCCCATGTGGCAATTGCCCACTGGCCTTTAGTAAAAGCAGGCTTCGCTCCGGTGCAGCAGGAAAGATACGCCTCCCGCGCGCCTCGCGCAGCAGGTACTCGTAATCTTCCGGCGGCTCGAACCCGAGTAGCGACAGCTTGAATCCATTCTGTCCGCCGGATTTGCCGTGGCATCCTCCCCCATTACAGCCGTGTTTTGTGAACAGCGGGACAATGGAGTTCGAAAAATTAACCTGTTTTTCGAGAGACACATTTTTGACTTCAAACGGAATGGAGGCCTTCTCTCCCGACTCCGTCTCAACGGTGATTTGCCCCTCGCCATTCGCCACTGGCTCAACCAGTCCGTTGGTCACTCGCACCAACCCCTCCGGCTTGGTGGTCACCTTGGCGTTGCGAGTGTGGTCAACAAGAAAGCCGTCCGACAAAGATTCGGTGACGAGCAATTGCTGTCTGGCGTCCGATCCGTCGAGGACAACCCGATTAAGTGACTTGCCTCCCCAACCCGGAGTGGCGACTTGAACCGAAGCGTTAACTGATGCAAGACCCAGCAGACCAACGACGAACGCACCTGCCAAACCTGCAATCCTCCTTGAAATTGCTGTTAATCCAACAGACATAGGTTTTGGGAAACATCCGCGAATTCCGGCTAGATGCAAGCGGAAAATGCAATTGGCCAAGCGAGACTAATGGAGGATAGGCAAGTCGCTTGGCTGGGTAACCAGTTCCGCATCCAAATCCAGATAAAAATCGAGTCGCCGCTCGGTCTCCTTTTCATCGACCTGCTTGGCCATGAGCAAGTACGTCGCGTAGTGATTTCCCTCCGACTCCACCAATTCGGCGTAAAACTTGGCCAAGCGTTCATCCACCGAAGCCAACGCCACGGATAGAATTTGAAATTTCTCGCAACTACGCCCCTCGATCATCGCCGCACAGAGCAAGTGATCAATCACCTGCTCATTACGCCCCTTACGGACGGAATTCATCATACCGGAAATCCAAGGGCTCGAAATCGCTTGGCCAAGCTCTATCTCTCTGTCATTCAGCAACTTGAGAACTAGATTGAAATGCTCCAGTTCCTCTATGGCGATTTCAGTCAAATCCTGCAGCGATCGCGTTAATTGCTGATAGCGCTGCAATTTCAGAGCCGATTGGGCTGCCTTTCGCTCCAAATGAGCGTGATCGACAAGCACCGCATCGAGATTGGCCAACACCTTGGGCAACCATGACTCCGGGGGCTTGGCTCTGAGCATCAACATCGTAACATCACACTTCGTGTGCGACGGGCGAACCGTACGGCAGAGGTTCCCCCATTGGCAAATCCCATAAAAATCCTTTTTTTTGCGGATTTGCAGGATTCTGATGCTTGACAGTTGGCGCGTTACTGCTAGTTTTCCTGCCCTTTTTCCGAACGAAGGAGGGGAAAAAGGGGACGCGCCTCACAGCGCAAAACGACTTTGAACCGCATTCTTCCCGCTCACTGGGGAGATTTTTTTAGATTCAGATGAAACAAACATTCCAGCCGTCGAATATCCGACGCAAACGCAGGCACGGTTTCCGGGCACGTATGGCAACCAAGGCAGGTCGCAAGATTTTGGCCGGTCGCCGCGCTCGCGGCCGGGCACGACTCACTCCCGCCTAAGCCCTTCCGGCATCCATGACGGCCTCCGGCCAAACTGCAAGATTTCCAAAGTCTAGCCGTATCCAAGCCAGTGCGGATTTCCGGGCAAACCGGGAAAACGGCCAACGCTTGGCCAAGGGCTGCCTACTGGCTAATTGGCAATCGCTGCCACCGGATTCTCCATCCCGCCTCGGGGTCGTCACCAGCCGTCGGGTTGGTAAAGCCACCGTCCGCAACCAAGCGCGCCGAATGATGCGTGAGTGTTTCCGGCTCCATCGCCGGGAGTTGCTCGAGGCGGTCGATTTGGTTTTGGTTGCAAGGCAGTCAATCGCCGGACGTGGGTTTCAAGCGGTGGAACGAGACTTTCTTCGCCTATTGAAGAAAATCGGCTTGTTGCCGGAAACCGCCGCCACGGCCTACCCGAAGACCACTCCGACATGATGAACCCGATACAGCATCTCCTTTTGCTTCTGATCCGGTTTTATCGCTTGGTTTTGTCTCCGGCGAAAAACGCAGTATTCGGCTCAGGCAGTTCCTGCCGGTTTTCGCCAACCTGCTCTGCGTATGCGATGGATGCCATCCGGACTCATGGTGCCATGCGAGGGTGCTGGCTTGGGGTTCGCCGTATTTTACGCTGCCACCCCTGGGGAGGGTGCGGCCACGACCCCGTTCCGGCACGCTTGGAGAATATGAGCCAAGCCAAGCCTTCTCGATAACACAATAAAACTTTAATGGATCGTACAGGAATCATCGTCGTCACAATCTGCGTCATTCTGCTTTTCCTGACGTGGCCGGAGATGCCGCAGCAACCACAGCAACCGCAGCCTGTGACAACGTCCACCAATGCGGTTGGCACCAACGTGGTCCAGCAACCCGGACTACCTGCCACCACCACCCAGCCCTCCAACCCAGGGAGCAAGCCACCCATTGAACTGGAGTCTGAAAAACTGGTCACGCTTGAGACTGAGGATTCAGTTTACACATTCACCTCGGCCGGCGGACTGAAATCGGTTGGACTAAACCACCACGAAGCGAAGCCCTGCAGCAGCACGAACCAAGCGGATGTGATTCACTTGAATCACGGTGTGGATCTGCCGGTGTTTTCCATCGCCGGGTTGGATGATTCTGAGTTCGAAATCTCAAGCGACGACAATCTCGTGACGATGGTTTCCACAAATCAGGCCGGCATTCGAATCTCCAAGCGATTCAGCGCCGACACAAATTATCTGCTCCATACTTCCATCACGCTGGAAAACACGAAGAACGAGCCGGTCGCTTTAAACACCCGGAAGATGACGCTCGGGACGGCGATGCCGCTTCAACAGAACAGCCAATACCCGGTCTGGGGCACCCAGTGGCACAACGGTGAAGATTTGGAAGAGATCGACGAGGCATGGTTTGCCAACCGAACACTTGGCTGTTTCCCCGGCACTCCTCGCACCCACTTCAGGTCACCTCCACAATCCCCCATCAACTGGGTTGGCATACATAATCGCTTTTTCGCGATGACCACCATGCCGAAGACGCCGTTGCCCGGTGCGAACGTTTTATCACACAAGACCACTCACCGGATGCTCAACGATATCCCGACCGAGGGGCAATACATTCATCATACCGGTGTGCTTGCCATGCTCGAATTGCCACAGGGCGTGCTCGAACCGGGCAAACAGGTCACCCATGAATTTACTACCTACGCCGGACCAAAAGAGTACCGCACACTGGTTGAGCTCGGTGTCGAAAACAAGAATTCACTCCAGTCCGTTATGGGTTTTGATGGCTTCTTTGGATTCTTCGCCCGCATCCTGTTGCGCTCGATGAACGGGCTGAACGGGTTTGGCCTGTCCTACGCCTGGAGCATCATCGCGATCACCATCATTATCAAAGTCTTGTTCTGGCCACTGACCAAGGCCAGTACCGTTTCGATGAAACGCATGTCCGCCTACCAACCGCAAATGGGCGAGATTCGGGAGAAATACAAAAGCGACCCTCAAAAAATGAACAAAAAGATGATGGAGTTCATGAGGGAACACAAAATCAACCCCATGGGAGGTTGTCTCCCGATCCTTATTCAGCTCCCGGTTTTCTTTGGTTTCTTCACGATGCTCCGCAGTGCGGTGGAATTACGCGGGGCTGAGTTTCTCTGGATTTGCGATCTGTCTGAGTCCGACACCGTGGCACACATCTTCGGCTTCCCGATCAACCCAATGCCCATGCTCATGGCGGTTACCATGCTGGTTCAAGCCCGGTTGACACCGATCTCCCCCACCATGGATCC
>CAJXAU010000071.1 GCA_913050205.1 uncultured Verrucomicrobiota bacterium | reverse complement strand
TTTGGTTTTGAAGACCAGATCTGTCCAGATTTGGATCAGGCGTTTTTCATTTTTTTGGATTTTGGCGATTTCGGCAATATCCCACTTTGAAAGAACCGCGATGTGATCGGTCGGGTGATTGGTGATGGTTTTGCTGTATGCAAATTCCGCTTTTTTCAGTTCACCGATATTCTTGTAAGAACGCCCGATTAGGAATGAGGCCAATTTCGCCTCAACTGATTCCGGCCAGTAATCGATCACTGACTGGAAACCATCCCGAATGCCAGTGTAGACCTTGCGTTGTTTGACTTGGCAATGGCTCCACATTAATTGTGCGTATGGAGCGCCGTCACTGGTTTCGTAAAGCGTAATATATTTTTCATATTCAGCCGCCGCAGCTGCATATTCTCCCTTTGTGTAAAACCGTTCAGCTGCCTTGAGCTGGTAACGCTCGACCTGCCGAAGGCTGCCGAATGTATCCACCTCAATCTGTTCCAACCAAGTCAGCTTGGCTGCGGGTAACGAAGAAGTGAATACAAACGAAACCGTCAGTGCGGCAATTATTCCGATTGATTTTTTGCAGTAAGCCATCGGCTGTATTCTGAATGTGCGTAAAGCATTACGTTGCCGCCAAGCCTGAAGCTGGATTCCCAGACATGACGAGGCACGCCGGCGTGGCCATCTGCCCAAGCATCGCCAACGTCGCCGGGGTGATAGTACACGGCCAAGCGGCCGTCAACCACCCAACCCCAGGCTACCCGTCCGCCGTGCGGAGCGACCACTGGCAAAAACGGAACGCCGTTGTGAACTGGGTGATCTAGTGGGACGGGTTGAGGTTTTACTTTGGGTAGAATCTTTTCCATTAGCGAAAAAAACTGACTATGCCAGCCGGCGCTACCCCCATTGTCTGCGAAAAGCATACCATGTTTGTCCGTGAGATATTCCTGCATCGTTTCAATTTCATTTTTACCTAGCTGAATTTTTCCCTGGCCGGTCATATAGACCAAGGGGGGGCTTTTGCCTTCTTGAAATCGTTTGAGTTGAGAAATACTGCGTACTTCAGGTTTTTTTGCGGTCTTGTGGCCTGTATTCGCGGCGTACCAGAGTAGCATGTTTAGATCGGCGTTTCGGTCGAGATCTTGTTCCCAGTCGCCGCCGGAGTAACTTAACCTGATAAAACGAACGACTCCACGTCTGGTTCCACCTTCGAAACCGGCGTTTTTTCCTTCCCCCTGTCCAACCTCGTAGATGTGTTTGGTTAATTCCTGAAGTTGCAACTTGATCTCCTCGATGGGAGGCGGATTGAAAAGGACAGCGCTAAGTGGATTGATGATGATTTTTTTGCGAATCACCTTTTGAATTTTAACAACCTGTTGTTTGAGTTGCGGTTCGCCACCGCCATCGGGCAGTTCGTATATTTCGCTGCATCCTGTGAGTTGGGCGGCCAACATTAGCAGCAGTATAAATGCAATCGTATAAAGCACCATCGTTGTTGCGGATTGATTCAACTTACGCCGTTTAGCTCCGTAATACCACGCCTCGATATCAAGTGGGTTGGAGGTGCGTATTGTTGCTTGGCCAAGCGTGCTATTCATGGAAACGAGAGGGCTAGGTGCCGAGCCTCTGTGAAGTGAGGGCGATCTCCGCTTGGCCAACAGGCGTTTGGATGCGCGTTCAACGAGCCAGACGCTCCAACCTAATCCAAGTATAAACACCAAACTAAGCCCGAGTTGTGCCAGCGTTGCACTCAAGGATACCCAGCCACACCAACTTGATACTGTGACAACCCAAAACCAGATGGGCAGAACGCAGGCGGATGTTGAGGCTCTTCCGGCAATCAATCCAACTGGTTGTAGTTTGTAGGCCCACATAGCCGCAGTTGCTATTATTCCGGTTAAAAAAATCAGCAACACCCATTCCGGAAAAATCCTGAAATTGAAATAATCCAGCCAAGCCACGAGTAATGCGGTTGCCCACGCAAACCCCAAACGATTGGCCAAGGGAGAAAGCGGCTCGAATACCTTCCGAGTCAGTCCCTTAACTTTCGTTTTTTCTGATTCCGGCAAGGTTAATTCAAATCTTTGAGTAGATCGTCCGTGGATTCAAACGGGTTGGGCTCCGATGGCGTTCCTTCTTTGCTTTCCCCGATACCGAGTTTGTCCGCTACCGGTTTCGGATTTAATGAATCGTTATTATTCGGTTGATTTGTGGGAGCAGTTGATTCCGCAGGGGAGGCTGAGACTGAGGGGGCGGTGTTCGTTGGGGTAGTAACGGGTTCCGGGGATGTCGTCGTGTTTTCAGCAGATTGAGTATTATTTAACGCGAAGGGGATGGCAGTTGCGAGAATCAGTATGGAAACCAGAATGAAGGCGGCTACGACGCCGCTTCGCACAAGTGTGCTTTTCGCGAAGGCACCGAGCATTTCTGCCGGAGATTTGCCTTTCATCTGTTTCATGAATTGCGCCAGTTCGTTTGCGATCGCTGTGCTGTTGCGCTTGATGCCCTTGAAGTCTCGGGAGAGGCTGCCCATGGGGGCAACGGCGGAATCGCCCTGCGCTTGGCCAAGTTCTGGTGAAGCGACTTCGCGCTTGGCCAAGCGGATGCCCTTTAGCGTTCCGGCTGTTAACATTGTTCCGTCCCCGAGGCGAACCGGCTGGTTCTTGTCTATGCATCGAGCATCGAGCAACGCCTGCACTTCTTCAGTTTTTAGTGGGCCGATTGCGTTGTCATTCTTGAGAATGTAGATTTGCATTTAGTTCGGTTTGTTGGGGGAGGGTTCCAGTACGTGATGTAGTTCGCCGCCAGCTTCACTGACGGCCTCAATGGCTGGTTCAAAAAACTCCGCGATGACGTCCTTGTGAACCTTAAAAAGAACCGTTCGGTTTCCGGGCGGCAGGTCGCCCAATAGGGCGGATAATTCCGTTGCCAAGTTTTCGGATAGGGTGGGGCGTCCGTTCAAGTAGGTGATATTCTGCTTATCGATCACCACGCTAGCGTTTTGATTGGCAGGTTTCACCAACTCAGTACCGGTGGCAGGTTGCCAAACCAAGTGGCTGTCGTCTCGGGCACGAGCGAGCAGAACGATAAAAATCAAAAGTAAAAATGCAATGTCGCCCATGGCCATGGAGGGGACGCTTGCCTCGAGTTGTTTGCGACGTAGTATCATCAGTTACTCCACGATCATCGTATGCTGTTCCTCAAGGAGCAGGGTGACCACGCCTCCAGCTTTTTCGATCAACTCGGTCGTCGCAATCCAATGCTCGTATGGGACATCGGCTTGGCTTTTGACGACCACAACGCGCTCGGATTCCGTTTTCTTTTCCGACAGAAGTTGCTGAATACGTGATTCGAATTGTTCCTGATGATAGGGCGTTCCATCTATGGTGACTGTTGCAGGGGTTAGGCCGACCTCGATTGTTTGTGAGTTGTTACGTTCTTCGTTTTTTTCGCTACGCGGGATGGTTTGTGATCGGCCGTCCTCGGGTTCGACCGAAGCGCAAACGAGGAAAAACACGATCAGAATAAACGCGATGTCATTCATCGAGCTGGAAGGTGGGTCTACCAGATATTTTGGCCGTCGCAGTTTCAAGGTGATGCAGTGTCTGTATTTTTGACAGGAGGAGGTTCTCGTAACGTGAGTTGGAGCGTGACAGCTTCCATGAGTTCGGCGGCAGATTCTTCGACCTCCAATACGAAGGAATTGATTACGCTGGAAAAATAGTTAAACGCCATATAAGCGGGAATGCCGACGATCAGGCCGAAACAGGTTGTCAATAGTGCGACTTGTATGCCTGCTGCTGCTGCCTGAATGATGTTGCCGCCGCCAGTTTTGTCCATCTCGACGATATCGCTGAATGCAACAATCATGCCTTGTACGGTGCCTAAGAACCCCACCATCGGCGCGACACTTGCGACGATTGCCAACATGGGCAGATGGCGTTCTAGTGCGGCAAGAATATGGGCTCCGTAAGATTCCATGCTCTTGATGACTTTTTCTTCCAACCGGGCCGGGTCGTAGTTGAGCTTGCTCAGAACAAGGTATTTTCTGAGTCCGTTTGCGAGGATGGCGGCGACCGGGCCGGTGGCTTGTTCACAACGGGTGAGTGCTTCCTCAATGCGGTTTTCAGTCAAGTCCATCAGCACTGAGTTTTTTAACTCGGCAGTATCGTTCCCCAGCATTTTTAGGCTTCGCCATCGTTCGATGATTACCGCAAGGCCGACCAGAGCCATCAGGAGGATCGGCCACATGAACGGGCCTCCCTCCAGAAGAAGACCCATTGCGCCCGTGTCGAAAAAGTCCGCGATTGAAGAGGTCTCAGGCGGTGCCGAAGGGTCGGATGCTGCGGCTGTATTCGTCCCACTAATACTGTTCGCCTGCGCCAATATGAATGAAAAGCCCTGCATTGTTGCAGGCGCAATCTATCAGGGGTATCCGTTAAAGTGAATCAATTCGGAGGCAGCTACTCTTCGTAGAAAAGGGCGCGGGCATACTCTGCGGGGGAGAACGGCTGCAAGTCGTCTGCTTGTTCCCCGAGCCCAATGAATTTCACAGGTAGATCGAGTTCATTTTGAATGGAAACGACCATGCCCCCCTTTGAAGTGCCATCCAGTTTGGTGATCACGAGCCCAGTCAGGGGTACGGACTTGTTGAATTCGCGCGCTTGGTTCAACGCATTGGAGCCGACAGAGGCGTCCACGACGAGCAACGTTTCATGAGGGGCGCCGTCGCATTTGGTGGAAATGACACGATGGAGTTTTTCCAGTTCGCGCATGAGATTGTGTTTCGTGTGTAGGCGTCCGGCTGTATCGATGAACAGGTAATCGGAGCCTTTGCTCAGCGCGGAATTGACGGCATCATGAGCAACGGAGGCCGGATCCGCTCCGTATTCGCTGCTGACAACCGGGATTTCCAATCTGCCCCCCCAGAGATTTAACTGCTCAATGGCTGCCGCTCGAAAAGTATCGCATGCAGCGAGCATGGGGCTGGCCCCCTCTGTCTTCACCCGATTGGCCAACTTCGCAGCAGTGGTGGTTTTGCCAGCGCCGTTTACGCCAACAAGGGATACGACCGTGAGTTCTTTGCGCTTGGCCAAGCGCTTGGTTTGGTCATCGCTGGAACTGAGGTTCTCCTCCACCACGGCCTGTGCGATTTGTAGTATTTCACCATTTTGTCCGCTGCTCGATTGGTACTTTTCTCGAACCGCATCGACAATTTGTTCTGTGACGGCGAAGCCCATGTCTGAGGCCAGTAATACAGCCTCGAGTTCTTCTGCATCGTCCTCAGTGAACCGCGGTGACCGCGAGACAATTCGCTTTAACTCACCAGATAGTTTGGACTGGGTTTTTTGCAGTCCGGAAAAGATTTTTGAAAACAGTCCCATCTAAAAAATAATCAATTGCCTATAGGAGGCGTCAGTCGATTTTTCATTTTCTCCAAAATTTCATAGGGCACGCGAACAGTCCCGATGAGAGGATATCCTCTGCCTGCACCGTGGCAGTCAGAACCCCCGGTAATGATTAAGCCGTATCGATCTGCCATCTCACGGTATCGTTTAGCGGTACTCTTCGGATGGCGCGTGTGCCAGCATTCGAGGCCATCAAGCCCGGCGTTTACGAGGTCAGGGATCAGGTGATCGATTTTGTTCAGCCCGGGGTGGGCCATCACTGCCAAGCCTCCGGCCTGATGGATAAGTTTAATTCCTTCGCGGTAATCAACATTCGTTTTCGGCACCCAAGCTGGTGCGCCCCGGCGTAGAAACCGTGAGAATGCTTCATCGACGCTCCCACAGAAACCGTGCTTCACCAGTGCCCTCGCGACGTGAGGGCGACCGGGGGCCTTACACTTGGCCAAGTCGAAGACCTGAGTGGCACTCAACTCAATCCCCAATTCGTTTAATTGATCAACCAATCCGCAGACTCGATCGACTCTGTTTTTTTGGTAACGAGTAGTCTCAGCGATCAGTTGCTCATTTGCGGTGTCCAAAAAGTACCCAAGCAGGTGCATTTCGTTGCTCTCGATATCGACGGAAAGTTCGGTGCCTGGGATGAACTCGATATTCCGTTCGGAACAAGCCTTGGCCAAGCGGTCACAGCCCTCTACGGTGTCGTGGTCGGTGAGAGAAATCGCAGCAAGGTTCATCTCCTCCGCAGCTTTAGCGACTTGTTCCGGTGTGAATGTACCGTCGGAGTAGTAGGTGTGCAGATGGAGATCGATCAGCGGCTTGGCCAAGTGGAGTCCTTTCGGTTTTGCCTAGTCAACGCTTGTGCGCGCTGGGCGCATCAACTTGGCCTTCACCTTGTCGAGGATGCCATTCACGAAGCGGCCGCTCTTTTCGGTTGAGAATTTTTTAGCGATGTCGATGGCTTCGTTAATACTAACGACCGGGGGGATGTCGTCGCGGTGCAGCATTTCGTGAATCGCGAGACGCAGGATGTTCCTATCGACTTTTGCGATTCGGTCCATGTCCCAGTTTTTAACCTGCTCCGCTATCGTTTCATCGACCTCTTTCAAATGTTTCAGCACTCCTCGAATCAGAGGGTCCCCGAAAAGTCGCACCTCGTTGTCCTCGGTGGAGGGAGGGGGCAGTTCGGTTGCTTGCCCCCAACTCGCTGGTTTTTTGTCCTCCTCAATCGCGGCGGAGGTTTGCGAAGTCCAAAACTTATCCAACGCCTCTTCGGGATTTTCCGGAGGATTCAAATCGTGTTGAAACAAAAACTGAACGGCCCGTTCACGAGCCAAGCGACGATGGCGCATCGGCGACAGGGTGGAGCATTTTCGTTTTAAGGAAAATCCAAAAATCAGCCGGAAGCTGAAATAGTCTTCAAGTCCGCGCGAACAGATTCATAGGAGGTGCTGTACTCGAGGACCTTTTGATCAGGCTCGATGCCCCAACTTTTGCAGGCGGCAGTATACAAACCGGGCCACCAATTGCGGTGCTCAGTCATACCTTCATCGCGGTATTGATTCCAGTCCATCAGGACACGGGACCAGCATTCGTCACCGTATTCTATCGCCTTTTTGGGGGACTCAAAACCCGGCACGTACCAGTCGCGACCGATGCGCGAGTGCAATACCTCATCCGCCCAGTCGTAATCCTGAAACAAAGCTGAGAGGGGATTTTCAGATTCTACCCCTACTTCCCATTCGAACCGTTTGCCGGTCCTTGGCATGAGACCCTGTTCGATGAAGTAAAGCACGGCATGCCGTTCCTGCGGTGTTAATTGAGTGTTTAGCGCCAGGGACCATGTATGATTTACCATGACCTCTGTTGGCCAATCGACCCCGAGGTTAACGAAGCCGACCTCGCCCATCATGGCATGACGTGCCTCATCCCATAGTTGGCGAGTCATATCCTGATAATATTCCCAAGGCTTATCGGCCGTCTCAGCGATGATGCTCGACATCACTTCAGGGACGTCGATCTCCCGGAGGCGTTTGTAAAACATCATTAGAGTCTTAGGCTCTGGCGCAAGCGACTCATCGTAAAAGAAAGTCTCGGCGTTGACACCCATGTTGAATG
>CAJXAU010000070.1 GCA_913050205.1 uncultured Verrucomicrobiota bacterium | reverse complement strand
ATCCAGTTGTCAAAACCGTAGCGCAGATTGCTCGGGCCGGCGTGCGTGTCGCCCACACCCCAGCCGGTGAACAACACCTCGCGGACGTCCGCCTTGTCGTCGCCGTCCGTATCCTTGAGGAAATAAAACTCCGGCGCGTGCGCGAGGATGACTCCGCCTCGGGCAAAGGTCATCGAAGTCGGGATGTTGAAGCCCTCGGCGAACACGGTGAACTTGTCGGCCTTGCCGTCGCCGTCGGTGTCCTCACAAATCTTGATGCGGTCGTTGCCCTTGCGACCGTCTTTGAACTCGTTCGGATAATCCACCGTCTCGACCACCCAAAGGCGGCCGCGCTCGTCCCACGTCATGTAGATTGGGTTGATGACATCCGGCTCGGCGGCGAACAGCTCCATGCGGAAACCGACCGGCACCTGCGTGTACTTCATGCTGTCCTCGGGCGAGAGCGGGAGCTGGTACTGGAGCGGCTCGGAGCGGCGCTCGTAGTTCGGGATGTTGCCGCGCTTCTCGTACTTGAGCGGCGTCCGCTTGGCGATAAAGTTGTCGTAACGCTTGCGGGCCTTGTTTCCGACCGACCACAGGATGCCGCTCTTGATGAGTTGATGAAAATCGCTGTGGCTCCAGACGCGTTGGTCGTGGCCGGAGGCGGTGTAAAACACGCGGCCCTTGCCCTGCGTGCGCACCCACGTCCACGGCTCCGGCTTGGTGTGCGGATCGCCCGGCATCGCCTCGCGCACCATCAGCACCGTGCGGTTTTCCGTGTTGTGGTTGTTGTGAAAGTAGGTCTCGTCCCAGGCGGTGAACTCCTTCACATCCTTCATCGCGGGATGATTCGGCTTCACGATTTTGGCCGCGAACTCCGCCCCCTGATGGCTCTTGAACCGGCCGCCGACGAGCTTGTCGAACCCCGGCTCGTTGCCAAAGCACCAGCTCGCACAGTGCACCGGTACGAAGCCACCGCCGCCCTCGACGTAGTCCTTCAGGTTCTTCCACTGGTGCGGCTCGATCCGGCCGTGGTTGGCGTAGAGCAGCAGGGCGTCGAACTTGGCCAAGCGCGACGCATCGCCGAGGGCTTCCTCAACCGAAGTCGTATAGTCGAAATAGATCGCATCCCGGCCCAGCGCACGGGAGAGCATCGGGTAGTACAGGTTGGAGTTGTGATGTTCGCTCTCGTGGCCGAGGAACAAAACGCGGATCGGGCCGTCGCCGGCCTTGGCTTGGCTTGAGAACCCCGGCGCAGCAAAGGCGGCAGCGAGGCACAGCAGTGTCAGCAGTCTTACTTTCATGTCGTGAACGGCCGGGAAATTTAACGCCGCCACACGCGGGGGCAAGCCAAACACGCACTTGGCCAAGCGCTTGGTTGACTGTTCAGGCCGCGCGCCCTACCGCCGGGCCATGTTTTTGAGGTAGTGCCGCGCCTTTTTGGGGTCGATCCGGATGGGGCCGGACGGGCTGGCCTCGCGCGGGCCAAAGGGGCACTTGGCCGGGGGAACTTCAAAAAAGTCGTTCTGCTTTTTCAGGGCAAACTGCGCGCCGGTCATGACCGTGTTTTCGCCAAACCGCTGCTCGATCACCTGCAGGGCGTCGTCGATCGCGCCCCAGCGTCCGGCGTCCGTGCTGCCCCATAGCATCGGCTGGGTGTCGAGACGCTCCAACGCGGAGAAGCCGAGGCAGATTTGCCGGATTGGCTTGTGCGCCCCGCGCATTGCGTCCCAGTAGAGCTGCTCGATGACTCCGCTGATGACACTGTTGCGGAACTGCGGATGCCGAAACCGGTGCTGGCTACCGGTGCGCTCGAAGTCGCTAAACCGGACCGACACGAACGACTCGCGTGCCTGCAACCCCTCGCGCCGCAGCTGCCCGGTCAGTCGTGCGGTCTCGCTCAGCAGGAATATCAGCCCCGCATCGTAGTCCGGTTCATCGACCGGTAGTGTGGTGTTGCTCGAGATCGTAGTGCGATCCTTCTCCTCCACCACGACCGGCTCGGTCCACTCTCCCCGGGCAAAGAGCCACAGTTGCTGTCCCCAGATGCCGAAGCGTTTGCGCAGCAGGATCGACGGCATGCGTGCCACGTCGCCAAACGTGTGTGCCCCGAGTGCGGCGAGGGCACGCTCGCGGCGTTTGCCGCAGCCGGCCAGCTCGCTCACCGGCCGGGCCGCCAAAAACTCCCGCTCGCACCCGACCGGCATCTCGCAGAATCCCGGCTTGGCCGCGCTGGTGGCCAGCTTGGCCGCCCACATCGATGCGCCCAGCCCGGCGGACACCGGCACGCCGACCGCGTTCTCGATCTCCGCCCGCAGCCGGTTCACGTAGTCCGCCGCGCCGCGGCCGCGCCAGATGTAGCGCTCCATCGCGGTGAGATCGAGGAACCCCTCGTCGATCGATGCCGGCAGCAGTGTCGGCGTGTAGCGCTCCATCACCCGGAACATCTCCCGTGAGATGCGGCGGTAATCGTCGTAGTGCGGCCGGGCCAACACACCGTGTGGGCAAAGCCGTCTGGCTTCGAAGCAGGCTGTGCCGGTTCCGATGCCGTAGCGCTTGGCCAAGCGGTTGGCCGCGATGACGATGCCGTCACCCGTGCGCCCGCCGCCGACCCACACCGGCCGACCGGAGAGCGACGCGTCCATTGCGATCTCGCAACTGGCGAAAAAGGTGTCGCCATCGACATGCAGGACACGGGTTGGAGGAGCCTCGGGCACAGTGGTCATGAGCATTGCAACCGTGCCGGTTCCCGTCAATGCAGGAACGCTGAGTGGGACAATTTGAACCACCAAGGCGCGCTTGGCCAAGCGCTTGGCCGTCAAAAACGCCCAAAAAACTAAGACTTTTCATCAAGTGCGACTGTGTTATAGTGACCTACCGGACGGGATGAGTGGAAAACGTTGGCCGACAGGATGGGCGTCTGGCCAAGCCACGCGAGACGCGTGCAGCCTGCAGTGTTGCTGCGGGTAGAAACAACCAAGAGACAGACTGAAAATGACAAAATTCAAGGCAAGCACCCGAAAGGATCTTCCGCAGATCGCGGAGAAACTGAAACTCGACAAGGAGCAAATCCTCGACATGCAGGCGGTATCAGCCGTGCTGCCGTTCCGCGTGAACGATTACGTGGTCGAGAACCTGATCGACCCCAACGACGTCCCGGACGACCCGATGTTTCAGCTCACTTTTCCACAGCGGGGCATGCTGGATGAGGTGGATTATCAGCGCATGCGTGACCTTGTGGTGAGCGGTGCTTCTGAGACGGAGATCAAGCTCGCTGCTGACGAGATTCGCGGCAAACTTAATCCGCACCCGGCAGGGCAGATGGAACTGAATGTGCCCAAGCTCGACGGCGAAGTGGTTGCCGGGATGCAGCACAAGTACCAGGAGACCGTGCTGTTTTTCCCGACGCAGGGCCAGACCTGTCATGCCTACTGCAGCTACTGTTTCCGCTGGGCACAATTTATCGGGGATGCCGACTTGAAGTTTGCCAGCAAGGAGGCCGAGGAGCTGGCGCGTTACGTTCGCGAGAATCCGCAGGTCAGTAGTGTGTTGATCACCGGCGGCGACCCGATGGTGATGAAGACGTCAATCCTGCGCCGGTACATTGAGCCGTTGTTGGCTGAGGATTTGCCAAACCTGCACAGCATCCGCATCGGCACGAAGGCGCTGGCATACTGGCCGCATCGTTTTGTCGAGGGCGAGGATGCGGACGACTTTCTGCGCCTGATCGGTGAGGTCAAGGCCGCCGGCAAGCATCTCGCCCTGATGGCCCACTCGAGCCACTCCCGCGAGTTGGAACCGGATATCGCCCAGTTGGCCGTTAAACGCGTGCTCGATGCCGGTGCGGTTATTCGCTGTCAGGCCCCGTTGATCCGCAAGGTGAACGATAATGCAAACGTCTGGGCGCAGCTCTGGCGCAAGCAAGTGCAGCTTGGCATGGTGCCGTACTACATGTTTGTCGAACGTGACACCGGCGCGAAAGCCTACTTCGAGGTGCCGCTGGCCCGGGCGTACAAGGTGTTCACCGAGGCGTACAATCAGGTTTCCGGCCTGTGCCGCACGGTTCGTGGGCCGTCGATGTCGGCCTCGCCGGGCAAGGTGCTGGTGGACGGCATCACTGAGGTGGGCGGCGAGAAGGTGTTCGCACTAAAATTCCTGCAGGGCCGTGATCCAAGCTGGGTGAACCGGCTGTTTTTTGCCGAGTACGATCCCAAGGCGACCTGGCTGGACGGCCTGAAGCCGGCGTTTGGCGAGGATCATTTTTTCTTCGAGGAACCGACCAAAAAAAATCAGCCGGAATCGGTTCGAAAGCTGTGACGCGGCTTGACCGCGCTTTCCCGGCGGGACTAGCATCAAGCCGCCAATGATGACGCGCCATTGCAGACTCATAATTGTTTTTACCGTGCTCCTCGGTGCGTTGCCGCTCTGGGGGCAGCAACTCGATCGCCTGCAACGCAATCAGGTAGCCGCAGTTGTCAATAACACGGTCATCACTGCGGGCATGGTGGATGACAACATAAGCATCCCGCCCAACGCACAAGTCTTGCCGGATGTCATGGAGCGCTTTAGGGCGTCAACACTGGAGACGCTGATCAACATGGAACTGGTTCTGCAGGAGTACAATGAGCAGAAATTCAGCCTGCCGGATTCCATCTTCCAGCAGCGCATCAAGGAGGCCATGCACAGGGACGGTTTTCCCACCCGTTCGAGCTTGGTTCGTAAACTGAAAGCTGACGGCAAAACGTACGAGGAATATGCGCGGGAACAACGGGAGCAGATCATCCGAAGAATCATGCTCACAGAGTTTGCCTCCCCCAAGGGCATCGTCATTTCACCCCGTAGAATCGAGAATTACTACATCGCGAACAAGAACCAGTATCGGCGAGACGTCCAAATTCGGTTACAAATGATCGCCATTTCGAGCCAAAAACACGGGGCGGAGGCCTCCAGGCAGTTGGCGGATGAAATCCACACCAAGCTCATGGGCGGAGACTCGTTTTCCGAGATGGCCAGTATTTACTGCGACCTGTACGCAGAGACCGGTGGGTTACGGGATGAATTGGATAAAAAAGGAACGAGTAGCGAACCTGGAACTCTGCCCAAGCCGCTCGAAGACGTGGCTTTCTCACTCGAGCGCGGGCAGATAAGCGAGGTGATTCAGCATAATAATATAAGCTGGATTATTCGGTGTGCCGAGATTCAACAACAGGAACTAAGATCTCTCGCAGACGTGCGCGATGAGATCGAGAAAACACTGATGGATCAGGAACACAAAGCTCGCGAACAAAAATGGTATCGCAAGTTAAGAGACAAGGCCTACATCAGTAAAGTTGCCTTTTAAACCCGCCCGGGCCAAGCGCTTGGCCAGACTCTCCATATAAATGAATCGTCCGTTGAAAGCCCTGTTTCCCGCTTTCCCGCTGGGTTGGTTGCTTTTGACCCTGCTGGGTTCGGTTGCCCCGGTGACGGCGCAGGTGACGGCGACACTGGAAATCGACAAGTCTCGCCTGCTGCCACGCGAGACGTTCGTTGCCCGCCTGAAGATCGTCAACTTTTCCGGGCAGACTCTCGTGTTCGGTGAGGACAACGACTGGCTGCAGTTTGAGATCGAGACCGAAAACGGCGAAGTGGTTCCCCCGATTGCTGAGCCGCCCAAGGTAGAGGGCCGATTCACCGTCGAGTCCTCCATCCGTGCCACCAAGCGGATCGACCTCGCACCGTATTACGCCCTCGAGAAATCCGGCAACTACAAGCTCACAGCCAAGGTTCACGTCAAGCAATGGAAACGCGTGCTGCGGGTCAAGCCGGTCAAGTTTTCCGTCTTCAATGGCTCCGTCCTCTGGCATCGGACATTTGGCCTGCCAGTGAAAGAAGGCGAACCCGCCGGCCAACCGCGACAACGCCGGTATGTACTGCAGCAGGCCAAGAACCTGCGGATGATGACACTCTACGCGCGGGTGGACGACGGGCAGGGCAGGCGTGTCCACAAGGTATTTCCGATCTGCCCGATGGTGGCATTCAACGAGCCCGCCGCACAAGTGGACCCCACCGGCAACCTTCACGTCCTCTGCCAGTCCGGCGCCCGGACGTACAACTACACCGTGCTCGATCCCGATGGGAAAATAAAAATCCGCCACCACTACCAGATCGTAGGCAGCCGCCCCCGGCTCGACTTCAAGGACGGCAAGATACTGGTCGCCGGCGGGTTGAAACTCCTTCGTCCGGACGACATACCCAGCCGCGAAAAGGACGCCGACCAGCCGGAACTCATCCTGCCCAAGAAAGCGACTCAGCCGATCCCGGTCATCCGGGAGCCGGTCCCCGAGCCCAATCCCAACCGCCTCCAACGCTAGGCGTACTTTTGCGTTTCATGAAAAAAAGGATCCTCATCCCGCTGGTTGCCGCCGCGGCGATCGCGCTTGGCCAAGCGGGTTGCAGCAGCACCGGTTCGCCCAAGCGCTTGGCCAAGGGCGATTCATCCAAGAAAGAAATGACATTTCCCGAAGACGTCGCCTTCCTCCAAAAACATGTCGAAGTCATCACGCTTGGCCAGGGGGAGGGCCAGCCGCAGGTGGCCGTCGTGCCGGCCTATCAGGGCCGGGTGATGACCAGTACCGTGGGCGGCGTTGAAGCCCCGAGCCACGGTTGGCTCAACTACGACCTCATCGCATCCGGCAAACTTGGCCCGCACATCAACGCATTCGGTGGCGAGGACCGTTTTTGGCTCGGGCCGGAGGGCGGCCAGTTTTCCATCTTCTTCAAAAAAGACGATCCGTTCGACCTCGAGCACTGGCAGACGCCGGCCGTGATCGACACCGTGCCGTACAAGGTGACCTCAAAAACGGACAGCGAGGTAACCTTCCGACACGACGCCAAAATCAAAAATTATTCCGATACGGAATTCAGCCTGCGGATCGATCGCACCGTGCGCCTGTTCGACCGTGCGCGGGTTGGCGAAATGCTCGGCACGGTGCTGCCGTCGGGCGTGCGCGCGGTCGCCTACGAAACCGAGAACGTGTTGACCAACACCGGCGAGGCTGCGTGGACCAAGCAGGGCGGGCTGTTGTCGGTCTGGATTCTCGGCATGTACAAACACTCGGCGGAGACGACCGTACTCGTCCCGTACATCGAGGGCGACGAGGCCGAGCTTGGCCCGATCGTCAACGCCGACTATTTCGGCACCGTACCGGCCGAGCGGTTGCGGGTGGCCGACGGGGTCATTCGTTTTTCCGGGGACGGCCAATACCGCAGCAAGATCGGCCTCACGCCGCAGCGCGCCAAGCCGGTACTCGGCAGCTACGACGCCACCCGCCAACTGCTGACCCTCGTGCAGTACACTAAGCCGGAGGGCGCGACCGACTACGTCAACTCCATGTGGGAACTGCAGGACGAACCGTTCAAGGGCGACGTGGTGAACAGCTACAACGACGGCCCGCCCAGCCCCGGCGCCAAGCCGCTTGGCCCGTTCTACGAGTTGGAATCCTCCTCCCCGGCGCTTGCGCTCAAGCCGGGCGAATCCGCCACGCACATCCACCGCACCATCCACCTGCAGG
>CAJXAU010000069.1 GCA_913050205.1 uncultured Verrucomicrobiota bacterium | reverse complement strand
CGCACCAACAAACCGGCGATAATCCAACGATCGATTATATCAGCCACCTTGGCCAAGTTCTCCTGCACTTTATCGATGAACCATTGGTAAACTTCGTCGAACCAAAAACGGCTCTTCATCGCCTTGGCCACAAAGCCAAGTTTGGCCGGCAACGGATCCTCGGTAGCATTTCGATAAATACCACTCGCCATCAGGCCGCCAAAAACAACCGCGATCACCGAGGCAAACAGGATCAACGGATCGGGCGTGTGCATGTTGAAGTAACCGGCGATCACCGACGGCACAGCCAAGACCAACAGTGGTATGGTCATCACGGCCGGACTTTCCTTGGCGTGTTCGGCGTGTTTCGAGCGCGGCTCGCCTCCAAATGCGACGAGGAACAATCGAGTCATGTAAAAGGTTGTCAGTACGGCCACCGCGACCGCGATCAAAAACAGCGGCATGCTCTCCTTGTACGCTACTGTGAGAATCGCTTCCTTGCTGAAAAACCCACTGAACAACGGTACTCCGCAGAGTGCCAGTGTCCCGATCAAAAATGTCCAGTACGTCTTCGGCATTCGGTTGCGCAGACCGCCCATTTTCCAAATGTTCTGTTCGTGGTGACAGGCGTAAATCACGGAGCCGGCTCCAAGGAAAAGCATTGCCTTGAAAAAGGCGTGGGTCGTCAGATGAAACATTGCTGCATCCGTTCCAGCGACATTGGTGATTTTATAATAATCGTTATTAGCCTCCCCACCCAATCCCACCACCATCACCATGTAGCCCAGTTGCGAAAGCGTTGAGTAGGCGAGGATCCGCTTGATGTCATCCTGCTGCACCGCCATGAGGGCTGCCAACAGCGCAGTGATGCCACCGATCCAAGCGATCGCCTCCATCGCCCATGTTCCCTCTATCAGGAAAAATACACGGCACAACATATACACGCCAGCCGCGACCATCGTCGCCGCGTGTATGAGTGCGCTGACTGGGGTCGGACCTTCCATCGCGTCCGGCAGCCAGACATGAAGCGGTGCCTGTGCGGACTTGCCCATTGCACCACAGAAAATCAGGAATCCAGCCAAGCCACAAAGCGCAGTCGCCTTTTCCTTTTCCAAAACATCAAAACTGACCGAACCGAACACCGCCCACACCATGAGGATGCCAAGCAGAAAACCGAAATCCCCGACGCGGTTTGTCATGAACGCCTTTTTCGCTGCATCAGCCGCGCTTGGTTTCTCGAACCAAAAGCCAATCAACAGGTAACTCGAGACGCCGACCAACTCCCAAAAGATGAACATCATCACGAAGTTGTCGGCCAGCACGATGCCAAGCATCGAGAATATGAACAGGCTGAGGAAGGCAAAGTAACGGGAGAAATCGCGATCCTCCTTCATGTAGCCCAGCGAGAATATGTGGATCAAACTGCCCACGCCGGTCACAACGCAGAGCATCAGTTTACTCAACCCATCGATCTTCAAACCGATGTCCACGCTCAGTCCATCTAACTCCAGCCAACTGACCTTGGGATTTTGACCTTCTGGGAACTCCGTGCCATTGGCCACCATAACAATTGTCAGGATGAATGACCCCAAAACTGCTGCAATGGATATGCCCGCGCTGATCGGCTTGGAGCGGAAGGCACCAATGCCAATCGTCACCGCTGAAATCAGCGGCAGCAAAAGAATGAGCCATGCAGCAAGTTCCATTTTAAAGTTTCATCGTCGCCAAATCCTCCGTCTCGGCGGTTCGGCGTTTTCGGTACAGGGCCACGATCAGCGCAAGACCAACCGCCACCTCGGCAGCCGCCACAGTGATGATGAAAAACACCATGACCTGCCCATCCAAGTTTCCGTTGAAGTGCGACATGGCCACCAAGGCCACGTTGGCAGCGTTGAGCATCAACTCGAGCGACATGTAGATGATCAACAGATTGCGCCGCACGATCACGCCCAGCAGGCCGATCGAGAACAACGCCCCGCTTACCATCAGATAATGACTCAAGGTGGGTTCCATCATCTTAGCTCCTTTTTGCTCAACAAAATTGCTCCGATCATCGCAACCAACAACAGGATTGAAACGATCTCAAACGGCAAAATAAAACCGCCCTCATGACTGAACAGCTCTTTGCCAAGCGCTTGAGTACTGCCCACGACTACGTCACCGTCGGCATCAACAATCTCCTCCGCTTGGCCAAGCGCATGAGAGTCCTGACCGGCTGTTTCGTAAGTGGCGTCAATCGAGCTTTTGTACACGCCAAACAACGCCCCCACAGCAACAAAGCCCATCACGAGACTGACGATCCGCAGTTTGCGTCGGGCTGTTTCCTGAACATCCAGCAGCATGATGACGAACAGAAACAGCACCATCACCGCGCCGGCGTAGACGAGAATCTGCACCGCAGCGAGAAAGTAGGCGTTGAGAAGCACGAACAGACCGGAAACCGAAATCATGGTGGTGACGAGAAACATCGCGCTCGTCACCGGATTGCGGCTCAACGGATTCACCACCACCAGCAGTGCACTTAGCACGGCCAGCACAGCGAATATGTTGAACAGGATAGTTTCCATTTTGACTCTAGTGAAACGTCGGTTGGTTCTGCGCGTCCTGCGTTTTCTTTTCCCACTTTTTGATGCCCTCATCCACGCCGTCTTGAACGTGATGGTCGTAGGCACGCTCGTCCGCACCACCAAGCGAAAGCAACTTCTCTTTGTCGTAAATCAGCTCCTCACGATTCTCGCCGGTAATCGCGTAGTCCTTCAGCAGAAAAATCGCCTCCTCCGGGCAGACCTCCTGACAGAAACCGCAGTAAATGCAGCGGAGCATGTTAATTTCAAATTCCTTGGGCATCTTCTCCGCCCCCTCGCGGTCCACCTCGCCACCCTGTCCTGGCGGGGTGATCCGGATTGCCTTCGGGGGACAGACAAATTCACAGAGCTGACAGGACACGCACTTGGTGTTGTCGTCGACATCCTTCACCAGATACGGCGCACCACGGTACCCGGTCGGCACAGGCCATTTTTCCTCCGGGTACTGCATGGTCGTTTTGGCGGAATAATCGGATTGTTTGTCAGCGTATACCCCGGAACGTTTCCATGAAAAGAAGTGCCGCATCGTCACCTTGAACCCGTTCAGGATCGACGGGATGTACAGGCGCTCAAGCCAACTCAGTTTTGCACGTTCTACTTTCATGTTAATCCTCTACGCAGTCGCCCAAAGCACGATGGCGGTCAGTATGATATTCGCCAGACTCAGAGGCAGGAACCGTTTCCAGCCGATGTTCATCAATTGATCGTAACGAAAACGCGGCAGCATCCAGCGCACCCAGATCATCAGGCCAAGGAACACGGCGATCTTGCCAATGAACACCAAAATGTGAAGCACCCCCATGCCGAGCGATTGAGCCGGCGTATTAAACCCATCAATCGGCAGCGTCCAGCCACCACAAAACAGCACCACCATCAGCGCCGACCCGGCGATCATTGCCGCGTATTCACCCATGAAAAACAGGGCAAACCGCATCGAGCTATACTCGGTGTTGTAGCCGGCAACCAACTCGGTTTCCGACTCCGGCAAGTCGAACGGCAAGCGATTCGTCTCCGCAAAAATCGCGATCAGGAAAATGCAAAAAGCGATCGGCTGCTTGAAAATCAGCCAGCTAAACAGACCGTCACTCTGGTAGGCCACTACGCTGGATAGATTCAACAACCCGGTGCCATCGAGGTACGCATTCCATTCGGATTCGGCCGGCAACCCTTCACGCCACGTCGGGTCGGCCGCGAGCATGAACACCGGTACCACAGCCATCCCCATCGCGATCTCGTACGAAATCATCTGTGCACTGGAGCGAATACCACCGAGGAACGGATACTTCGAGTTCGACGCATACCCGGCCAACACAACGCCGTATACCCCGAGCGACACGATGCCAAAGGTAAACAGGATGCCCACATTCAAATCGGCGATCACCATTTTCTGCGCCCCGAGCACGGAGCCAAACGGAATCACCGCGAACACGACGAATGACGGGATCATCGAAACCGCCGGGGCCATCCAGTAAAAAACCCGCTTCACATGTCCCGGCGTGAAATCCTCCTTGAGGAACGATTTTAGTCCGTCAGCCAGCGGTTGCCCCAGGCCAAGCAGCTTGATCTTCGTGAACGGGATACCCACCCGGTTTGGCCCCACTCGATCCTGAATGAACGCCGAGATTCGTCGTTCCGCGACAACCGAATAGGCCACCATCGGCATCACCACCGCGAATACACCCAGCACCTTGATGGCCACCATCAGCCAGGCGTGGTTGTTCAGCAGTTCTGTGATGAATTCCGGCATTACAATTTCACGTTCGCCCCCAGATCCCCCAAGCCGGCCCAGGTCAGCTCAGCATCCTTGAACGCCTTCACTTCGCCCGCCATGCAGTTGAACAATCCCTCGATGCTCCTGAACTCATCCAACCCGGTCACATTGTGAACGAGCTCGTGCAGCACTTCCCACTCCGGCAATGCGTCGCCGGGAGGTTCCAGTGCCTTCATAAATTTCTGCACTCGGCCCTTCACGTTGGTGAAGGTGCCGCGCTTCTCCGCATGCGCGCAGCCGGGCAGCAAATAATCCGCCGCCTTGGTCGTGGCGCTCGGCAAAATGTCGCTGACAATCAAAGTGACTTTCTTAAGCAGCTTCGCATCGATGCCATGTTTCGTGACGTCCTCACCGAACACGATCAGCGTCTTCACCTTGCCTGCGCTGATCTCCTTCGCAATCGACGAAAGTTTAGAGCCCACGCGCTTGGTCGTGATCCCGGCCAACTGGGCACCGGTCGTGTTGCAGTTCCGGTCCTCGGCCAACAGCAGATGATCGGCCTTGCCCTTGCGAGCAACAGAATCGGTGGTCGCACCCAAGTGCTTGGCCAAGCGACTTAACAAAAACAGTTCCTCGTTGGTTTGCCGCGCCGAGGCCACGATCGCCACCGTGCCCTTCTCTACTCCGGCCAAGTGATCAGAGATTGCCTTCAATGCGCTTGGCCAAGTGGACACTCCCTTTGGCCCCTTGAGCTTGGCCAAGCGATCCTCACGGCCAATCCATTTGTAATCCAGTCGACCCGAGTCGCACATCCAGTCGCTGTTCACCGCATCGTTTTGGCGCGGCTCGTAGCGATACATTTTGTTTTCTCGCGAACCAATTGTCGTGTTGCAGCCGGTTCCGCAACCGGTGCAAAGACTCTTGGTCTCCTTGAGAAACCAAACGCGCATCTGAAAGCGGAAATCGTTCGAGGTCAACGCGCCCACCGGGCAGATATCGACGGTATTCAGCGTGTAGTTGTTATCAAAAGCCTCTCCCGGATAGGTGGAGATCTCGTTGTAGCTGCCGCGATTTACGATACCCAGCGCGTCGTCCCCGGCAATGTCCTTGGTAAAACGAATGCATCGAGTGCAGAGGACACACCGTTCGGCATCCAGCGTGATGCGTGGCCCGAGATCGATCGCCTTGGGCTTGTGCACCTTGAATTCTTGAAACTGACTCTCTGGCTGCCCGTGGTCGTAGGAGTATTCCTGCAGTTTGCACTCACCCGCCTGGTCACAGATCGGACAGTCGAGAGGATGGTTGATGAGCAGCGATTCCATCACCGCCTCACGCATCTCCTTGGTCTCGGGGCTGCTCGCGTAAATTTCCATTCCCGGGATGATACCTGTGGCACAGCCGATCACGCCCCGAGGGGTCTGTGGCTCGTACGGCAGCTGCATCGGGAACACCTTCGGGGTGCCGTCTTCGTTCATCGGCGGCTTGCCGTCCGGGCCGGGCCTGCCCGGCATCGCCACGTGCACGAGGCACATGCGGCAGTTGCCGGAGACCGGCAGCTTGGGATGATAACAGTAGTGCGGAATCTCGATGCCGGCTTGTTTGCAGGCCTGCAACACGGTGGTTGGCTCCGGTTTCCCCTCCCAATTCGGGGTCATGCGCGGGACCTCGACGGGACGCCCGTCCACTTTCACCGTGACGGTTTCAACTGCCGGTTTTGAATCCTTGGCCGCCATCCTAGTCCGTCGCCTCCTCTTTTTGCTGCTTGGCCAAGCGGGCCTCATCCTCGGCGCCTTTTTTGACAAAGTCGTCTCGGAACTTATCGACGAAACTTAGCACAGGCCAAGCGCATGCCTCACCGAACGCACAGATCGTCCGCCCCTGAATGTTGTGCGCGATGTGCTTGAGATAATCCGCATCGGCCTTTCTCGCTTGGCCACTGCGCATGCGTTTGAGTGCCTTGGACATCCAGAGCGATCCCTCGCGGCACGGTGTGCATTGGCCGCAGCTCTCGTGCGCATAAAAATCGGAAATGTTACCAAGCGCCTCGACGATATCGACCGAGTCATCGATTACGATGATCGCGCTTGAGCCGGACATCGATCCGCATTTCATGAGCGTGTCGAAGTCGTACGGGATATCGAGCAGGTCGAGCTTCTTTTCGATGTCCTTCCCCTGCTTGTCCTTGGTTTTGATTTTGAACGACTCGCCGGCCTTGAAGACTTTTGACGATGAACCTCCGGGGATGATCGCCTGCAACTTGCGGCCATCGAGTAGCCCTTGGGCAAATTCCTTGCCGTTGATCAGGTCTCCCAGCGTGGCCTTGCCAACCTCAATCTCGTAATAGCCGGGGCGCTTCACCTGCCCACTAATGCTGACGATGCGCGTTCCGGTGTTGCCCGGTGTACCAAGCGCGGCGTAGGCCTCGCCTCCCATCTCCATCACGTGGCGAACGTTGCAAAGGGTTTCAACGTTGTTGACGATGGTCGGGCACATGTACAGGCCAAGCACCGCCGGGAAATATGGCGGCTTGACCCGGGGATACGGCCGCTTGCCTTCGAGCGACTCGATCAAGCCAGTTTCCTCGCCGCAAATGTACGCGCCCGCGCCGCGATGCACATGGATGTCGAGGTTGTAATTCGTCCCACAAATGCCCTTCCCCAAGTAGCCAGCATCACGCGCCTCCTGTATCGCCCGGTTCAGAATCTTCGCGCCCTCGGGAAACTCGCCGCGAATGTAAATGTAGGCGAGGTGGACGTCGTTGGCGTAGCAGGCAATCACCATGCCCTCGATAAGTTGGTGCGGATCCTTGTAAATGATCTGCCGATCCTTGAACGTGCCCGGCTCGGATTCGTCGGCATTGCAGAGCAGATAGATCGGTTTGCCGGACTTGCGGTTCACGAAGTTCCACTTCATGCCCGCCGAAAAACCGGCTCCACCCCGGCCCCGCAGTCCAGAGGTCAGCACCTCCTTGCGAATCACCTCCTGCGGAGTAACAGCACCATCCTTGGTTTTCTTCGCCTTGAGCTTGAAAACCTTTTTCATGGTCTTGTAGCCGCCGTGCTTTTGGTAACACTTGATATCATTCGTGTACCCCGCCTCATCGACGTGCTTTAAAACCAGTTTGTATTCGCTTGGCATCCGCTTTCGCCTTGACTCCAACTCGTAAATCAATCTTTATCCCGCGACGGCGCTGCCGAATGGTGTAACGGTAGCACGAGTGACTCTGACTCACTTTGTCTAGGTTCGAATCCTAGTTCGGCAACCATCTTCATGCGTCGTA
>CAJXAU010000068.1 GCA_913050205.1 uncultured Verrucomicrobiota bacterium | reverse complement strand
CAGCGCGGTGATAAACTCATGCGCATGAGCGTGCCGCGCGGCCTCCTCCACCTGTTCACGCGTGCAACCCGCTTGGCCAAGCGCGATGTTCTCAGCCACGGTCAAGTCAAACAACACGATCTCCTGACTGACCAACGCCATCTGCTCGCGGAAGTCCGGAATGCTCAGGTCGCGCAGATCGTGCCCGTCGAGCTTGATCGCGCCGGCATCGGGATCGTGAAACCGGAACAGCAAATTAATGAGCGTACTCTTTCCGGAACCACTCTCACCGACAATCCCCAGCTTGGTTCCCTTTGGCACGGCTAGGTTAAAGTCGGTCAGCACCTCTTCCTCCTCGTACGCAAATGAAACTCCGCTCCACTCGATGCCCTGTTCGAAGGTCTTGACTGGACGAGGCTCGGCCTGCTCGAGGATGTCCGGTTTTTCATCCAATACACTCATCAGGCGCTGGGCACCTACGCTGGCCTCCTCGATTTGCACATGCCACCGGGCCAGTTTGCGGATTGGCGTATAAAACATCAGCACACCGGTGAAAAACACAACGAGGTCAGGGATGCTACGATTGGTGTAGACGACGTACAAAATCAGTGCACCAATACCGATCATCGACACCGTCTCCACCAGCGGGCCAACGATCTCTCGTGAGCGAACCGTCTTCATCGTCTGCCGGATAAGCTGCTGCGACAGATCGCGGAAACGATTCACGCGCATGCCCTCCAGACCAAACGCCTTGATCACGCGCATGCCGGAGAACATCTCCACAGCCAGACTCGATTGGCTGACGTTGGCCTCCACTTTTCGGCGTGTTGCCCGGCGCGCCTTTTTGCCAAAATAAATGATGGGCACCACGCAGATGGGAAACAGCACCAACACACCCAGCGTCAACTGCCAGTCGATCAGGCACAGGCCGGTGAACACGCTGATGACCGCCACCGGCTCCGCGACCAGATGCCCCACCCCGGACGAGAGACAAGTTTGCAAAAGCAGCGCGTCGCCGTTGATCCGCGTGATCAGGTCTCCGGTGGTGGACTTATTAAAAAAGCGGATCGACAGCCGGCTCAGGTTGCGAAACACCGCCACCCGAAGGTCATTGATCACCCGTTCGCTTGCCCATGCCAGACAGTACGCCCCTAGAAACTTGGTTGAGCCGCGAAAGCCAACCAGCAATGGAAACACCAGCAACCCGCCAACAATCTGCATCCACGTCAGATCATCGCCCATCCGCGGCAACCACGGATCCAGCGTGCCGATGACACTCGACTGGATGGAGGCAGCAGTCTCCGTAAACCAGTTACCAGCCTCGGCAACCTCAACCGATTCATTCGCTACTTTATTGGCCGTCGCCGCGACGGTCTGCGGGTCCAATCGGTCGAGCAGTGTCTTGGTCGCCCACAGCACCAGTCCATTCGAAGCCCCAAAGAGTATGCCGAAGAAGAGCCCCGCCAGCAGCCGCCCCCAGTACGGCTTCACGTAGGGGGCGATGAAGGTGAAAATATGCTTCAGCTTGTGCATGAGCTGGGGAGCGTGCGCCTCCGGGTTGGCACGCAGTTGCGCTTGGCCAAGCGCGGCCGGGTCAGCGACCGGAAGCCAGACGGTTGGCCAAGCGCTCCGGCAATCCGGCTGCCAGAATCTTGGCCTGGGTTTTTTCGATGTCGTACTCGAGACGGCGCAGTTCGATTGTGCCTGCCTTGAGGTCGTAAATCACATATCCGGCACGCGGATCACCGTCGCGCGGTTGACCAACACTGCCGACATTAACAAAATATTTTTTCCCCTTCTCGACGGTGAACTTGTCGTACTTGCCGCCGGTCACGGAGTTTTGCTCGCGGACAAACGCCAGCGGCACATGCGTGTGACCAAAGAAACAAACACCGGTATTCTGGTAGGTGAAACTGGAGGCGGCGTCGAGTTTGCTCAGCACGTAACCCCAGCGCTTGGGACCATCGAGCGTGGAGTGCACTATCGTGAAGTTGGCGATCATGCGCAGGTATTTGAGCCGACGCAACCAGTCACGTTGTTCCTCGGAAAGCTGATCACGCGTCCACTGGATGGCGTGGCTCGCGTGCGGGTTAAACCCGGCCAGGTCAGTCGTGCCGCCGCAGTATTCGTCGTGGTTGCCCATGATGCAGGGCATGTCCATCTCACGGACAATGTTCATGCACTCGACCGGGTTGGGGTTGTAGCCCACGACATCCCCCAAACACACGTAGTGCGTGCAATTGTTCTTCTGCGCGTCCTCCAGCACAACCTCGAGCCCCTCGAGGTTGGCGTGTATGTCTGCTATTAAAGCGTACTTCATTCAAACAACCGGCACTCAGCCGATGATCTCAAATCCCCTGAAACGATCCTCTGCCTCTCCCCAGACGATCTCGACGTCCTGGATGTTACGGCGCAACCCGGAGTCTCGCACCGCCTGAAGGAATTCTTCCAGCTCCCCCTGCTCGCCCTCGGCGACCATTTCAACACGGCCATCAGGCAAATTCCGAATGGTACCGAGTACATCATACCCGGGCACCAATGACTTCACTGTGTATCGGAACCCCACTCCCTGCACTCGTCCCGAGTAGTGTACATGGACTCGAACCAAGTTCATAACCAGCAGGTGCCAGATCGGCGCAGCCCCGGTTGGGGCAACAGGAAACCGCCTTCCCGGCAGCTCCCCCGTGCGTCAGGGCCGGAAATAAAGCCACAATCGCCCCGTCCGGGCAATCCTTTTATGCCTCGTTTTTCGGACGAAAAAACCGACATAAACGGCTTATTTAAAGGCAAAATCATTGACTAATGGCGCATGATCCATCCTCCGCCTACGACAAGGTCATCCTGATAAAAAACACAGGCCTGCCCCGGAGTGACCGCGCGCTGCGGCTCGTGGAGCCTGACGATAGCCCGGCCGTCTTCAGCCGGTTCCACCGTGGCCGCCGCGCCCGGATGATTGTAGCGGATGGCCGCCGACACCTCGATCGGCCCTTCCAGTTTCTCAAATGGGATCCAGTTGCACCGATCGATCCGAAACTCGGATCGGAGTAACATCCCCTCCTCACCCACAACCACGCGGTTATTCTCCGGATCCAACTCCACGACGTATAGCGGCGTGGGTGATGAGATGCCGAGCCCCTTGCGCTGACCGATGGTGTAAAACTCGATCCCGTCGTGATGCCCCAGCACTTGCCCACGGGTGTCAACGATCTCCCCCTGATGCTCCTCAACCAAACCAGCCGTAGTCAGGAATTTTTTGTAGTCCTTGTCCGGGACAAAACAAATCTCCTGACTCTCCTGTTTCTCGGCTGTTTTCAAGCTCACGCAACGGGCCACCTCACGGGTCTCGGCCTTCTGCAGTTCGCCCAGCGGGAACATCATGTGCGACAACTGCTCCTGTCCCAGTGAAAATAAAAAGTAAGTCTGGTCCTTGCGGACATCCCTCCCGCGCAACATCACCGTGCGACCGTCCCGCTCCTCCAGTCGCGCGTAGTGTCCGGTAGCCACGTAACGTGCCCCCAGTTTTTTGGCGCGGTTGATCAGGTTGCCGAACTTCAGTTTCTCGTTGCACATCACGCACGGATTTGGCGTGCGCCCGGCCTTGTACTCCGCCGCGAAGTAATCGATTACATCCCGTTGAAACTCTTTCGACTCGTCGATGAGATAGTACGGGATGCCAAGCTTGTCTGCGACCGAGCGTGCGTCCATCACCGCCTGCGGCCCACAACACTTGTCCTCTGCACGCGACACACAATCCTGCGGCCAAACCTTCAACGTGATGCCCACCACATCGAAACCCTGCTCCACCAACAATGAGGCCGCAGCGGAGGAATCGACACCTCCACTCAAGCCAACGACAACGCGTGTTGGATCTGATTCAGTCATGAGGGGGACAGCGCTTGGCCAAGCGCTTGGTTTACTTTGAGATCATGCCGTTCTCTCGGGCAAAGTTGAACAGCCCGCCGGCATCAATCACCGGGCGCACCTCGCCCAGCGGCTTGATGGAGTACTCATCTCCTGTCGACTTGTTGACCACTGTGCCCGCATCGAGATCGACACGCACCTCATCGCCGGTGTTCAACACTTCGCAAAGTCGATCCGTAATATCGCACGGATACAACTCACCTGTAGCTACACAGTTGCGAAAGAAAATCCGTGCAAAGCTCTCCGCGAGTACCAGATTGCACCCGGCCGAGCCAAGCGCGATCGGGGCGTGTTCGCGCGAACTGCCACAACCAAAATTCCGGCCGGCGACCACGATGGGGTACTTCGAGTCCAATTCACCCTCTTCCACATACCGGGTCGAGTACAACGACTCGGGCAACCCGATCAATGCATAGCTGCCGAGTTTCTCGTATTCCTCCGGGATCGTCGGGACTAGGTTCAGGTACTGGGCGGGGATAATTTGATCGGTGTCGATATTATCCTTCACCACAAAAACAGGGCCTTCGTGGACACTACTCATCGGCGGGCATTTGGGGGCAGAAAACATCAGTTTTCAATTCAAAACGGCACTGACTCATATTGCCCCCCAGCAAACCGGCGGTACTCAGTGAAACCACTCCGCTTGGCCAAAGCGACGGCAGCATCAAAATGATCCCCCACTCGCTCTGGTTTGTGGGCATCCGAACCAAACGTCAAACCTACCCCCATTTCAGCCGCCATTTCCAATAACGCCGGCTCCGGATACATTTCACCACACGGTTTTTGAAGGCCGCCAGTGTTGATCTCTATGGCGATGTCACTCTGCTTCACCGCCTCAAGAAATGGCCGCCACAGATGGGACAAATCTCCATCCGGCCGATCACCAAACACCTTAATCAAGTCGCAATGCCCGATGATATCGAAAACACCAAGAGACACAGAATCCACTAAACGACAGTAATATTCTTTCCAAACTTGATTTAAATCCTTCCCTTCCCAAGAATCGCGCTTATCAGGATGATCAAAACTCCACTTATCTCCAATGTAATGCACTGAACCTATCAAATAATCCCATCTGTATCGCTTGGCCAAGTTTTTGATCCAATTCTCGTATTCTGGAAGGTAATCAATCTCCAAACTTCGCCGGATGGTCAATCCTGGGTGGTCCTGCTCCGCTTGGTCGAGTTTTTCCTGATAGAGATCCAGCTCACTCTCCAGCATTCTCCAGTCGTCAAAATCTTCCTCCGGCATGGGCGCGTGCTCCGTAAAACCTATCTCCGTGAGGCCAAGTTTAGCTGCCTGGGCAGCGTACTCGGTCGGCTCACCCACCGCGTGGCGACACAGGGGGGTATGCATGTGATAGTCTGGTGGAAATCCCACGGAGCGACAGGCTAGGCAAGATTCAGCGCTTGGCCAAGCGCTGAGACGTCACCGGTTACGCTCCTTGCCGCCGACGGATAGTTCCTCGATGGAACGAGGTTTTTTCTTCAGCGCCCAGCGTCTCGGCTTCTTATTTTTGTTTTTCTTTTGGGCCTCCTTCCGGCGGGAGGTCTTGAAGTTTCGAACCGTGTTGAGGATCGATTCGCGATGGTACTCGTGGTCGGTTTCATCCGGGATCGCTCTTTTGATGAAGCGCTCCACGTCGCGCAGTAAATCTACGTCATCTTTGCTGCAAAACGTCCAAGCGTGTCCTTCTGCTCCAGCCCGTGCTGTCCGGCCTATCCGGTGGACATAGGTTTCCGCCTCAACCGGCAGGTCGTAGTTGAATACGTCGGTGATGTCGTCCACGTCGATTCCCCGAGCGGCGATATCGGTGGCGACCAGCACCTTGATTTTCCCAGACTTGAATTGCTGCAGCGCACGTGTTCGGGCTGCCTGAGATTTGTTTCCGTGAATCGGTTCAGAGGAGATCCCAGCGCGGTCCAGTCGTTCACAGATTCGATTCGAACGATATTTCATCTTCACGAAGACGATCGCCCGCTTAATTTTCCTGCGGCGAATCATGTCGATCAGCAGGTCATCCTTCTTCGCACGATCCACGTACAATACCCGTTGGTCGATTTTATCAACCGTCGGGCTTTCGGGATCGATTTTGACACGAACCGGGTTTACCAAAATCTTGCCTGCCAACTCCTCCACCGCCTTGGGGACAGTCGCGGAGAAGAATCCGTTGCGCCGATCCTCCGGTAACTGAGCGATCACCTTCTCGATGTCTGGGATAAATCCCATGTCCAGCATGCGATCCGCTTCGTCCAGTATGAATGTTTCGACCTGAGCCAGATCCACGTACCCCTGCCCCATCAGGTCGAGTAACCGACCGGGTGTAGCCACCACAATATCGACACCGCGATCGAGCGCGATTTCCTGCGGACGCTGTCCCACGCCGCCGAAGATTACCGTGTGTGAAACGTGAAGAAACCGACCGTACGTTGCAATACTTTCACCAATCTGCGCAGCAAGTTCACGAGTCGGTGCCAGTATCAATGCCCGTGGGCAGCCGCTGTCCGGGCGTTTTCGGTAGCCGGACAGTTCCTGAAGCAGCGGGATGGTGAAGGCTGCCGTCTTGCCGGTGCCGGTCTGGGCGCTGCCAAACAAGTCGCTGCCAGCAACCTGCGGCGGGATGGCCTCGGCCTGAACCGGGGTCGGCATCTCGTAATGCTCCTGGCGCAGCGCGTGTTGAATCTCGGGGATGACCGTGTCAAACACGCCCTCCATCTTGATCGCCTCCAATGGCTCCCGTTTTTTGAGAGTTTGAGAATTGCGCTTGGCCTTGAAGCCACCATTACGACCACCGGAAAATCTACCGGGGCCGCCGCGTCGGGGTGTTTTAGAGCCGCCTGAGCGGGTTTTTTTGCCACTACGCCGACGGTTTTTATTTGGATTACTCATGAACGAATCCGGCTTGGCCAAGTGGATTGTGTATCGGCCGCCAGAACAAAGCGAAGAACGGCTCTGCAACGCTGCAGAGCCTCAATGCGGCAGGCGGAGTACACCGCCATCACGCCCAAGTCAAGCCAAGCGCTTGGCCAAGCGCAGCGAATCGTTTACAGCACCCAACCTTTGCGGTATTCGCGGCGCACCAGTTTGTTAGCCTCCGGCAGGTTGGTGACGCGCATCTTGCTGGCGTCCCACTCGATCTTCTCGCCAGTACGCAGCGCGACCAAACCCAGCAGCATCGCCTCGGTCATCGGGCCGGCGTAGTCGAAGTTTGACCATGCCGGTTTGCCTCCCTTGCAGGCGTCGATCCACTCGAGGTAATGATGTCGATTGAAGTCTTTCGGTTTTTCAAACTTCTCCGGCACGTCCTTGTGATCCGCCTCCGTGGCTCCTGAGAGAAATGTTCCTTTGCCCCAGTACATCGGGATGTAGAGCGAGTCCTTGCTGCCGATCAAAATAGAGCCGTTGCCGGGGAGGGATTTTTGCTTGGCCAAGGCGGGATCCGGTTTTTTGCCGCCATCATACCAGACGACCTTGACCGGCTTTCGATTGCCTTGTTTTGGAAAGTGATAGGTGATGATTGACCACTTGGGCGCGGTCTCCGGGTTGTTGCCGGAGGACACAGCCTCGAGCGTGGTGGGGTTGCGCAGGTCGAGCGCCCAGTAGGCGAGGTCGGAGTTGTGGCAGCCCATGTCGCCCACCGCGCCGGTGCCAAAGTCCCAAAACCCGCGCCACTTGAATG
>CAJXAU010000067.1 GCA_913050205.1 uncultured Verrucomicrobiota bacterium | reverse complement strand
TTGCCGGAACCGGTGGCACCGGCGATCAACATGTGCGGCATCTCGGCGAGGTCGGCGACGATCGGTTTGCCGTAAACGTCCTTGCCCAGCGCGAGCGGAATCTTGGCCTTGCTCTTTTTCCATTCCGGAGACTCGACAATGTCGCGGAACAGCACCTTGGTCTTGATGCGGTTGGGCACCTCGATGCCGACGGAGCTGCGGCCGGGCACCGGTGCGAGAATGTTGATGCGTTCGGCCTTGATGGCGGCAGCGATATTGTTGGCCAAGCCGGTGATGCGCTCCAGTTTCACTCCCGGGGCAGGGTGCAGCTCGTAGCGGGTGATAGTCGGCCCCTTGGTGATGTCGCCCTCGGTGACCTCGATCCGAAATTGTTGCAGGGTTTCCTTGAGCAGGCGTGCGTTGGCCAGAAGCTTCTCGCGTGGTTCGGCCGGGGCGGTGGCGCCTTCCGGTTCGTCGAGCAGTTGCGACTTGGGAAGTTTGTAACCTTTGACGTTCGGCGTCTTGGCGACGGACATCGGCCCCTTCGGCTTGGCCAAGCGCTTGGTTGGCTTGGGTTTGGGCTTGGGCTTCGACTCAGGCTCCTCACCCGGCTTGGCCTTGGTATCAGGCTCCGATTCCTCCGCTTGGCCAAGCACCTCGGCCGTGCTGGCTGCCTCGTGCTCAGTGGGGCTGTCGTCTGGTTCCGAGGCCTTGTCGTCTGCCTTGGCAGCGGAATCCTTTTTTTCTTCCTTGGTTTCCTTGGGTTCGTCTTCGTCAGTCTCGGCCGATGCCTTGACTTCGTCGGCAGAGATTACCTCGCCCATCTCTACCTCGTTCGGATCTGTTGGGGCCTCGGGCTCGGTCGGTTTGGATTCGGCCACGCTGAGGTCGCGGATGGTGGGTTCGGGCACCGGTTTGAGGTCGGCCCCGAGCCCTTGGGCGGCCTCGAGTTCGTCGGTGGTTTTTTCGATCTCCTTCTTGATGGCCTTCTTTTTGTTTTCCAGCGCCTTGTTGAGGCGCTTGGCCTTGCGCTTGAGTTCCTTCTCCGTGGGGGCACTCGTGGCGTCGGCGGCGAAGGAGGTGTTGGCCCGGCGATCACGCCATTCATTCCAAAAATCTACGAGGCGTGCCCAGATTTCGATCGGCTGAATGTTGGTCAGGAAATAGAGGCTGGCCAGAATCAGGGCGGAGTAAATGATGATTGCTCCGGCGGTTCCGAAGGTGTGAAACACCGGATAGATGATTTTTTCGGCGATGACTCCGCCGAGTTGAAAGCCTTTTGCCCAAAACTCGAGGTTGAAATTGGTGTCCAACTCCTGAAGCAGGCCCGTCAGGGCGAGCGTGTACGCGAGAGCAGCCACTGGCTCCTTCCATGAATTCCTGAGATAGGCAAAAAACGGATGGAGAAACGCGAGTCCGAACATCAACAGCAGGAGTGGCATCATGTAGGCCGCAAACCCGATGGCGAGAAATGAGACGTAGGACAGATAGGCACCGACCGGACCAATCATGTTTTGATAGCCGTTGTCGGAATCACCCGGGTTGAGCGGGGGATCGCCCGGATCGTAGCTCAGGAGGGAGAGCAGGTAGAGGACGGAAAAGGCGATCATCAGGATGCCGATCCATCCCAAATCCATTCTTGGTTGTCGTTCCAGAGGTTCCCTCTTTTCTGCGCGAGGCACGACGGGAGTGTAGAGGCATCGTGTCTGAAGAAAAAGCGTTTTGCCGTGAACAGAGGTTGCGTTTTCGGTAAAAGCCTGATTACAGTTCGGGCGATGAAGTTCTGGTCCGGCTTGGGACAGGTGTTGGTGGTCTCCTCACTGGTCGTGCTTGCGGCGGGTTGCGACCCCGCGAGCGGAAGCAGTGTCAGCCATGAGGACGATCCTGATTTTGTCCGGGGCAAGGGGCGACTTGCCCGGATGGATTTCCCCGCGGCCATCCTCTCCTTCGAGCAGGCGATTGCCAACAATCCGACTAATGCAGCCGCCCATTTTGAGCTGGCTCTGATTTTTTACTCTCCAAGCAGCGGTGATAAAACCGACTACGTCGCCGCCTGTTATCATTTCAACCGCCACATGGCCCTTCAGCCGGATTCGAAGCACGCCGACAACATTGCCGGATTCGTCAAGGTCTGCAAAAAGGAGATTGCCAAGGACATCGCAATGGCCCCGATCCCACCTTCCGAAATCAATGCCATTCACTCTCTGCGCACGCAGTTAGCCAAGGCGAACTCGGAAAACAGCGCCCTCAAGGGGCAGGTTGAGGCAATGCGGGGGCGCTTGAATCAGGTCGGGAGCGAGACCGCCAACATTGCTGTCGTCACGCCGGAGCCGCCCCTTCCCGGGGCACGACCAACGGTGCCGGGCGCGGGGGCGCGTAACCCCTCGACAGGAATCCCATCCCGCCCCAGTTATCCTTCCGCGACTCCTGCCGGGAACGATGGCCGTACCCACAAGCTTCGTCAGGGGGAGAGTCTCTACGCGGTGGCACGACGGTACGGCATCCCGTTTTCCCAATTGAAAGCGGCCAACCCGCGGTTGATGCGCAACTCACGCGACCTCAAGCCGGGTGTGACCGTCTACATTCCTTCCAAGCGCAACTGATCCCATTTGCCCCGTGCGTCGGTTGGTCTTCCCGGTACTGCTTCTGTTCTGGACGATCATGAACGTCCTGCTTTGGCGTGCCGAATACGGGGATGCCAGCCACGGCAGCCGCGTGTCCCGTGACGTGGTCATCGACAAAATTTTCAACGCGCCCGATGCTTCGAATCTCCAGGTTTTCCAAAGTGGAAAATCGCTTGGATTCGTCCAGTGGGAAATCATTCCGGACGAGATTTATTTTCGGGGGACGAATCAGCCGGTTGGTCGGGTGGAATCGATTGACGGTTACACGCTTGCGGTCGATGGCCGGGTGGATGTGGCCCCGCTGCAGGACAAGGTGCGGTTGTCCCTGCGTGCCGGGCTGGACTCGGAATTGGATTGGCAGGATTTGCATGCGACGATGGATACGGGAAATAACCGCTGGGAGTTTCACTCGATCAAAACCAATGAAGTGCTCAACGTGAAATACACCGGTGCGCTTGGCCAATGGGAACGTGAGGCATCATTTACCGAGATGAACGATCCGGTCAAAATGGTGGAACAATTTGCCGGCCCCACGCTTGGCCCATTGATCAAGCCGATGCTCCCGCCGCTTGGCCAAGCGAATGCCGGCGAGGAAATCGGCTCACTTTCGCTTGGCCTGGAGTGGGACGCCTTTAATGATGCCATGCGCCTTGGCAGCACGCGAGTGAGGATTTACCGACTTGAATTCAAGCTGCCGGGAGAGCGGAAGATCATCGTTCGAGTGAGCCGAGTGGGGGAGATCCTGCAGGTACAGTTTCCGGGGCAACTGGTGATGGACAACGAGAGCATCCCGCTACGAAAACCAAAAGAGCCATGATCGAGATTGAGGGGTTAACCAAGCGCTTCGGTGAGTTGACAGCGGTGAACGATGTCAGCCTGACCGTCCCGAAGGGGGAGTTTTTTGTCATCCTCGGCCCAAACGCCGCCGGCAAAACCACCACGATTAAAGTGATGTCCGGCCTGATGAAGGCGACGAGCGGTCGGGTACGAATCTGCGGTATTGATACCGAAACCAACCCTCTGGAGGCACGCAAACGAATGGCCTACGTGCCTGATTTTCCGTTCCTTTACGACAAACTGACGCCCACCGAGTTTTTCCGGTTCACCGGCCAACTTTTCGGGATGGACGAGTCCTCGATTCAGCGTGAGGCCAATGTTTTGGCGGAACGATTCAGCCTCGGTGAGTTTTTGGGCAAGTCCATCGAAGGGCTGTCACACGGGACCAAACAGCGCGTGGCGATCGTATCTGCGCTGATGCACGCGCCCGAAGTGTTCGTGCTCGACGAGCCGATGGTTGGGCTGGACCCACACCACGCCCGCGTACTCAAGGACATCCTGCGCGAGCGAGCCGACGAGGGGATGACGGTGTTTGTTTCCACCCACCAACTAAGTGTGGCCGAGGAGATGGCCGACCGCATCGGCATCATGAATCACGGCAAACTGGCGGCGGTGGGCTCGCACGAGGAACTGCAGGCGGCGAACCGCGACAACAAACTCGAATCAATTTTCCTCTCGCTGACTCTGGATGCCGATGGATGAGCCGCGTTCCATTCCGTACTGGCGCCTGTTGACCGGGGTCAACCGAACACAGAATTGGCGTCGCCTAAAGCTGGCCGTGTCTCGATCCCGGTTGCACGCATTTCTCATGGGGCTGTTCGTCATCGGTTATGCCCTGTTGGCGTTCGGAATGTTTCATAAGGGGCTGCAGTTCACCTCGAGCTTTCCGGGGCTGGGGCCAGTGTTGATTGAGCGGATGATGTTTCTGTTGTTTGCATTTCTTTTTTTGTTGCTACTGCTCAGCAACGTTATCATCAACTTCACCAACTTGTTCAGAAACCGGGAGACTCATTTCCTGCTCACGCTGCCGGTGCCGCATCAGGTGGTTTATCGTTGGAAAATTTTCGAGTCCGGAATCCTTGCCTCGTGGGCGTTCCTGTTTTTGATCGCGCCACTGGTGATTGCCTACGGTACAACCCATGATGCGCCCTGGCATTTTTATCTCGTGACTCCGGTTTTCGTCGCTTTGTTCGTCGTGTTACCGGGCGTGCTGGGCAGTTGGGCGGCACTGGGGCTTGCTCGTTGGCTGGATCGGCTCGCCTTTCAGGTGGCGGCAATGCTGGTGGTTGTCCTTGTGATCGTCGCAATTAGTTCGTGGTTGCAGCCGGAGACGGTGACCGACGAAATGCTCGAGACTCGTGTACTGGACGTGGTCGATCGATTACTGGCCAGGACACGGTTTTCGCTCTTCCCGTACCTGCCTAGCTATTGGGTCTCAAGCGGCATCACCCAGTGGGTGGAGGGGGCCGTGATGGGGACGTTTTTCTTTGGACTGGTGCTTCTCAGCCACACGTTATTTTTCGGTTACCTCGCCATGACCAAGTCGGGAGGCCTGTTTTTTACCTCACTCTCGGCGGTGAACAGCCGGGGCGGGGGAGTCGGGTGGAAGTTTTGGAAACGCAGCGCAGGGGCCGGCCAAGCGCTTGGCCAAGCGGCATTTCAGCCCAAGTTGCTTGACCGCTTGGCCAAGTTTTTCTGGTGGGGAAGAGCAGATTCCAGAGCATTGATTATCAAGGATATACGAACATTTTTGCGAGACACCACACAATGGGGGCAGTCGCTTGTTCTGCTTGGCCTGTTGGTGGCATACATCATGAATCTGCGCTATTTTTCCCATCGATTGACGAGCGATTTTTGGATCGACCTCACCTCGTATCTAAACCTCGGCGCGTGTGCGTTGAATTTGGCGACGTTGACCACGCGATTTGTTTTTCCACAGATTTCACTTGAGGGTAAAAGAGTCTGGATCGTCGGCATGGCCCCGCTCGGCATGCGACGGGTGTTGTTGACCAAGTTCCTTTTTTCCACCGCGGTTTCGATGACCGTGACGATGATTCTCGTGGGGACGTCCTGCGCGATGCTCTCGGTTACGCTCGACCGTATCGTTTACTTCACGGTTACAGTTGGTGTGATGTCGTTCACGCTAAATGCACTGGCTGTTGGATTGGGGGCGGTGTACCCCAATTTTCGCGAGGAAAACCCGAGCAAGATTGTCAGCGGTTTCGGTGGGACGCTTTGTCTTGTGCTGAGCTTTTTGTACATCGTGGGGATGGTGGCGTTGATGGCGGTGACATCACGGTGGGCATTTGGAGGAAGCTCCACGTTGGCTTTCTGGACCGGTTGGATGTTTTTTCTTTGTATCTCCTTCCTGCTTGGCTGGCTGCCTTTGCGAGCCGGCATTCGTAGGATGACGAACCTTGAAGTCTAGCACACTTGACCAAGCGGGTCAGGCTTGGGTGGGGCGCCAGTCGATAAGCTTGAGTTGAACCGAGCGGTGACCGTTGAACTCGTTGACCTGTGGTGCCACGGCGAGGTCGAACTGGTCCTTGGGTTCGTTTTCCGGTTTCAGGTTCCACGCAATCACCTCGCAGGAGCCGCGTTCATCGGTGACCCAGAATTTTGCGTGCTGTCGCTCCTTGCCCATCCTGTAAACCGGGCTGGAAAGCGTGAGGTTGGGGATGAGTAGTTGTATTTCCGGATTACCCTGACCAAGCGGCTCGAGTTGGCTCATCTCCTCCACACGAACGAGGGTCATCTCGGAGAGGTCCGTCTCGGCATCGAGTTTCAATGGCGGTTGAAACATGTCAGGAGTGATGATTTTGCTGGCGATCTCATTGATCCGCTCACGGAAGTCGTCGAGCCGGCCCGGCTTGACTGAAACCCCTGCAGCCATGGCGTGGCCGCCGTGGTCATTGAGCAGGTCGTCGCAGCCGCGCATGGCTTCGGCGAGGTCGAAACCCTCGATGCTCCGTGCGGAGCCTTTCCAACCGTCGCCGTCGCTCGCGAGGATGAAAGTGGGGCGATAAAACTCGCGCATGACACGTGAGGCCACGATGCCTATGACGCCGAGATGCCACTCCATGTTGCCCTCGACGATGACGAGGTCTTTCTCCGGATTAAACTGTTCGCGGATGCGGCCGACGGCCTGAGAGGAGATGTCGCGCTCGATTTTCTGTCGTTCGCGATTGTAGCCGTCGAGCAGGTTGGCGTTTTTCTCGGCCTCATGGCTGTCTTTTGACAATAGGAGGTTGAGCGAGGCTATTGGGTTTTCCATGCGCCCGGCGGCGTTGAGACGCGGGCCAAGGTGGAAGCCGACGTTAAATACAGTCACCGGCTGGTTTACGTTGGCAATTTTTTTCAGGGCGACCAGTCCCGGCCGGGTGGTTTCGCCAAGTTGCTCGAGGCCGGCGCGAAGGAGTTTCCGGTTTTCACCGATCAACGGGACAAGATCCGCAACGGTGCCCAGCGCGACGAGGTCGAGGTATCGTTTTAGGTCGAGGTCACGCTCATCTTGCAGCCCCTCCTGTCGGCCGCGTTTGACGATGGCGTGGGCGAGTTTGAATGCGAGACCGACGGAGCACAGTTCTTGGAAGTTTGCATAATCATCGTTGAGTTGTGGATTGACCATCGCCACCGGCTCGGGCGGGGGGACGCTGACTTGATGGTGGTCGAGAACGATGACATCGATTTTCCTCTCATTGAGAAATTCGATGGCATCCACGGATGTGGAGCCGCAATCCACGGCAAGCACGAGGTCGACCTCGAATTGCTCGAGGCATTTTTCCGCGGAAACCGGGCTCAGCCCGTACCCGTCGTCGAATCGTCCGGGGAGATACGGCTGGGCGTTCCAGCCAAGCTCGGTCAACACCTCCACCAAAAGGGCGGTGGAGCTGATGCCGTCTACATCGTAGTCACCATAAATCAGCAACCGCTCGTTGTTTCTGCGTGCGTTCCAAAGCCGCTCGATGGCGGTCTCCATGTTTGGAATAAGAAACGGGTCGGCCAACAGCTTGAGCCTGGGATTCAGGAATTCGCTGACTTCCGCCTTGTTGGCAACGCCCCGGTTGACGAGACATTGCGCCAGTAGTGGCGACAGCGGCAGCTCTCGAATGAGTTGGCCAGTTAACAGCGGTTGTGAAGG
>CAJXAU010000066.1 GCA_913050205.1 uncultured Verrucomicrobiota bacterium | reverse complement strand
AACAAGATGGTCTCCGCGAGAGCCGGCATCTTCGTTTCGCGGAATCAGGTAGGCGGCTCCCTTGAGTGGCTCGGGTATGCTCGTGAAGCGATATGGGCGATCAATGTAGGCGCGTCCACCCACGTGCAAACCGCCGGCGATCCGGACGACTCGCTGGGTGGCGTCGGTGTCCAGCGTCACGATGCTGTTTGACTCACTGGGTAAATCGATTTTCTCAAAATTCAATTTCACGATCGGGCCGACTTGTTCCTCGTCGCGAAACATGGCGGCACGCAATCGGGCGGATTGATCGATGGTGAATGGTTTGCGATACACCGGCGAACGGCCGTTGGGTTCGCTGCCATCCAGCGTATATCGGATACGGGTATCGTTGATGTTCGCCCGGATGGAGATCGTTTGACTGCCGACAAATTCACCGCCACTTGGGTCGACCTGCAGCAGATTGGCAAGATCCCGCTCCACCTTGCTGAGGAACATCGCGGCTACCGTGGCCACGCCGGCGTCGGGATCGTTGACCAACAGCCTCGCCTCGGCGGGGGTGACGAGTTGCGATTCCAGAAGGGCGAGCAGGGCCGCACGGCGCACTCCCGCACGTTCGTCGGAGAGCAACGTGCGGAGTTCATCAACGGGGAGTAACTCCCGCATCGTACCCCACGCAGCGTAAAACGTGATGCGATCAGATTCGGTTGCCGCCAGCTTGATGACATTCTGGGTGAACTGCCTGATATTGGACTGTCGAATGGTTTGCAGAGCAGCAAATCGAACACGAACATTCATGTGGCCAAGCGCTTGGCCAAGCGTGGCGATCATATCGGTCTTCTCCTCGGCTTTGGCCAAGCGCAGGCGAATCGCACGCAATGCCTGCACCTGCTGGTTCAGCGACCCGCCGCCCTTGGCCAGACGAATCAGCGCCTGATCGGCCTTGGCATTTTGCCAGGGCGCATTGGTCTGGTGCAGTGCCAGCGTCCATGTCCGCCAAGTTTCTTCTGCAGGCGTTTTTGCGCCCTTGGCCAGACGGATGAGTGTGTCGCTAATTTGCGGGGTGGATCGGCGAAGCAGTTCGTCCTGTGCATCGGTTCGCCAACTTGCGATTGGTTGTGTGAGGTCATCGACAAGTTCGTTTTGTGTCCATTTATCGACGGGCTTGTTGCGTTTGGCTGTGAGCCATTTGCCGCGCTTGTCCGGTGGACTGTCGCGGTGCCAAACGCGGAAAATGCGACCCTCATTGATCTGGTTTTCGAGTCTCGGCTCACCATCCCACTCAACACCGTAGCCGTTGCCCCAGCCGAGTACCCACAGGGCGCCGTCCGGGCCAATTTCGATGTCGCTTGGTTTGAAGAGGCTGCCATTCGCATCGGCAAAAATCTCCAGCGGTTCATCGCCGGTGTCGCTCTGGAGCAGGGCACCGTTCCAGCGTGGGCGCATCACGTAGGTACACTTGCGGCCCCAGTCGTTGATGAAGTACACGTTGCGATACGACTCCGGAAACTTATCAAGCGAGTAGTAAATCACACCGGTGCCGGAGCCGTTGAAAAACGGCCCGCTGTGCGGCGCGGTTGGCAGATGACTGGCATCGGACCAGTTGTAACTCCACGAATGCCCCCACCCGAAGTGCGCCCCGAAAAAAGGCATAAAAATCTTGTCGCCTTCGTTTTGGTCGTTGTCCGTGCCGATAAAATCGAACGTGTCGTTCATCGCCATGTCCCATGGGTTGCGAAATCCGCGGCTGGTTATTTCCAGGTTTTTGCCCATGAGATCGCAGCGAAGTATGCCGCCCTCGCGGCCCCAGTCATCGGACGGATTGTGGTAGGTGTTGCGGTACGTCTCGGGCGTAAATGTTTTTGCAGGTGGCAGGTCGGGGGCACCGGTTGGCGACTCGACGCCCCAAAGTTCGCGGAACGGCTTGGGGGCGATTCGGCCCGGTTGGGTGAGGCCCTTTGAATTGCCTTTGGACATGTAGAGTTTGCCGTCCGGCGCCCAGTTGAGTCCGTGCAGCGAGTGCTCGACGTTGCCGAGGTCGGTGTAGATTCGGATGTACTCGTCGGCGATGTCGTCCCCGTCAGTGTCCCGTACCACGGTGAAGTCAGGCGCGTTGGCCACGTAGAGGTCGTTGCCCTTCCACGCGAGCCCGTGGATGCTGTTGAAACCGTGGGCGAATGTTTTTGCCTCGTCGGCGACACCGTCGTCATCGTGGTCGATGAGGATCTTGATTGAGTCACCGGGCGTGTCCTTTCGGGGCTTTCGGAATTGCGGCCCCTGCGCAACGAATCCCCGGCCGAGCCGGTCAAACGCGATGCAGGTAGGGTTTCGGATGAGCGGTTCGCTGGCGAAGAGGCTGATCTCAAACCCATCCGGCAGGGTGGGGAACTTGGATTTGTCGGTGTCCAAGTTTGTTGTGTCCGCGTTGGCAACGGAAAACAACCCCGCAACAAAAAGTAAAAGTGGAGTGGAGAATTTCATAAACAAAAACGCGCCCAACCAAAAAGAGGGGGCGCGATCTTACAAAAACAGATTACGAAAACAAGCTGCCTAGCTGAGGTCGAGTGGTCCGCCTTGGCTGAGTTTCTTGTTGCCGAACGTGTCGATGCGATGCCCCACGCCATGAGCCAGCGCCATGTGCAGCCGGTTGTGCGCGACTCCATTGAGGTCGAGCGAGCGGCCCATCCGGAAGCCCATGCCGTTACCGATCAGCACAAACGGGATGTCGTTGAGTGTGTGGTTGTTACCCTTGCCCAATTCATTGGTCCAGACGATGGTGGTGTTGTCGAGCAGGCTGCCATCTGTGCCGGGTTCGGGCGTCTCGGCCAAGCGCTTGGCCAGATAGGCCAATTCTCCGGCGAACCACTTGTTGATTCGGGTAAGTTTATCGACCGCGGTGGCGTTTTTGTCCGGTTCGTGTGAAAGGCCGTGGTGACCGTCCTTGATGTCGAGCCAGTTCATCCGCGCTTGGCCAACCGACTTGGTGTACTGCAGTGTGCTGACACGCGCGAAGTCATTGACGAAGCTGTTCACCATGAGGTCGATCTGCATTCGACTCAGGCGGGGGACGTTGTCGTTCTGGTTGGTGATGCCAACTTCAAATTTGGGCGGATCACTGATGAGGGACTTGCCGTCCGCCTGTCCAAATTCCTGTTCCATTTGTCGGACGAATTCGGCGTGTTCCTCGAGCAGGCGCTTGTCCTCGGCGCTGATCGATCGCGAAACGCGCTTGAGGTCGTCACGGACAACGTCCAGCACGCTTAACAGGCTGTCACGATCTCGCAACTGGCCGTAGAGCCGCTGGTACACCTGATATGGATCATCGATCGGGGCGACCGGTTGGTTGGGGCCGGCATACGACATGCGCGTCCACGGATCAGCACGGTCGGATACGCCAACACCGAACTCAAGTGAGCCAAATCGCGTGCGCGTGGTGTCGTTACCCTGAAGAAAGTTTTTGATTTCCTGGTCGATGGAGATGCCCTTGGCCCAGCCGGCCGGGGTGTCGGAGCCGCCCTGAATGTTGCCGGGAAACAACTCGATGCCGGTGAGCAGGCAGCTCATGCCGCGCATGTGGCGGTCGCCGTCGCCCTGCAGCTTGTTATTCACGCCGTTGAGCACGAGCATCCGGTCGCGGAACGGCTCGAGCGGCTTCATGATTTCCTTCAGCTCAAAGTCGCTGCCGGTGGTGTCTGGCCAGAAATTTTTCGGGATAGTGCCGTTCGGGCTGAACATCACCACCAGGCGTTGGCGGCGCGGCGCGGTCTTGGCCAAGCCGAGGCTCGGCAGGCCAACGAGGAAGGGCAGTGTCGCGGTGGACACCCCGAGGTTACGGACGAACTGTCTACGGTCGATTTGGTTCATGGCTGCTCCTCTCCGGCTGGCTCTGCCCGCTCGACGCCCTGCAGTGCAGCTATGACGGCGGTTTCAGCCAGCAAAAACTTTATATTGAAACGGGACTGCGCAAAATCATCTCGCAACCGGTTCAGTACCCCGGAACCGTAGGCTCGGATCGGCTGCTTGGCAACCTGATTAAAGAGCATCTCGACGAAACCCTCATGGGCGCTGGGGCTCTCCATTGCAAGACGCGCAAGATCGGACGGATCGGCAATGTGGATCGGGGAACCGTCAGCGGTCAGGTAGTCGGAGGCTGTGTGAATCGGCTTACCGTTCTCGGTGACACGCCGTCGGCCAATGCTGTCGAATTGTTCCAGCGTGAAGCCAAGTGGATTGATGATGCCGTGGCAGGTCATGCAGGCGTCCGCCTTGGTGAGCCGGGTGACTTTTTCTCGCATCGTCAAATCGGCAGGGAATTCCTCATTCTTAAACACCACCGCCTCGGGGGGCGGCTTGAGTGAGCGCCCGAGCAGATGTCGGGTCACGAACACGCCGCGGTGAATCGGCGACGTGTTATCGTGATATGAGTACAACGTCAGCAGGTATGGGTGCGTCAGCAGCCCGGCGCGGCTATGGCCGGTGAACTCGGCCGGTGAAAAACCGGTCGGCGAGCCCTGATGCCGAGCGCCGTATAGTTTGGCCAGGCGCAGGTTCAATGGCAGATGGTTGGCGGCGAAAAAATTCCGGTAATCCGAGCCAGCCTCCTGCCAGATGATTTCGTCCAAAAAGAGGTTGAGTGACGTACGGAGGTCGGCCTCGACCGATTTGTCGAACTCGGGAAACATCTCCGAGTCCTTGGCAATCTCCTCGGCATAGTCGAGCCCAAGCCAGTGGTGCATTATGCTACGGAGTTTGGCCTGCGTGCGGGGATTGCCAATCATCCGCAGCGCCTGTTGCCGAACCTGTTCCGCAGTGCGCAGTCGCCCGGCAGCCGCCGCTTGGCCAAGTTCCTCGTCCGGCAACGAGTCCCACAGGCCAAGTGCGAGGCGGGCTGCAACCGCGTAATCATCCGCTTGGCCAAGGTCGGGATAAAGAAAACGGGGCGACTTCAGCGTGAGCAGGACTACCTCCTTGACCGAATCGGCCGCTGGCTTTCCCTCTGCAAATCGTGAGCGAACGTATAATTGCTCCTCCTCAACCGTGAGCGGTCGGCGGAATGCCCGTGCAACAAACCGGCTACCGAACTGTTGTGCCTTGGCCTTGCGATCGGGAGCATCCGCCGAAGTGTCGGCCAGTTTGTCGAGATGATCGGCCACCCAATTGGCGGTCTCGATGGCGGCGTAGGTGGCGGCTTCGTCCCACTTTTTCGAGACGGCGCTGCCTCGCTCGTAGCCGATGCTGGCATCGTCCGGCGGGAACGGTTGTCGAACGACGAAGGTGCTGGCGGTGGTGTCCGGTGAAAAGTTGCGTGCGGGGATTACCTGCCGCGCCCCGTGCGGAGGATGCCACTCCAATTTCACCGAGGCGCTCTTGCTCTTGTACTTGAAAAAATCAAGGCGTACCGGGTAGGGCCGTCCGCCGATCAGCCGTACGGTGCCCTTAAGTTCGCGGCGCTCGCCGCTCGAAGTCCAGCCCTCGATCAGTTTCAGGTTCATGTTGTTAACCCAAAGCCGCACTCCGTTTTCGCTGGTGACAATGAACTGGTAGTTGCCGGTTTCCTCCGCGATCACCGAGCCGGTCCAGCGCATGGAAAATTCCTCCGACTTGAAGTCCGCGTTGTCGGGGAAGGGTGTGCCTGCTCCGTAGTCGAAGTCGATGTTGCCATCGGTACGTTTCACGCTCTGGTTGTTTTGTCTTACGTTTCGATTGTTGTAGTAACCGGCCTGAAGGCCGCCAGTGCGGTAGTATCCCGCTCGGCCGGTGAAGCCGGCGATTAGGTCGGCGACCGAGTGGAGAAACTGGCGGTTTGTGAGACGGGTCAGTTCGATTCGAGGCGGGTTGTTTCGCGCCTGCGCCTCGGGCGAATAAAACGCATCGAAGATATATTCCGCGACGAGTTCAGCCTCGTCACCGACGCACTTTTTCGGGTCATCCTCCGGCATGGTGCGGGTGATGACGCGGGTCAGTTTTTCGACCGGCCAATCGCCGATGAGCGGCTCGTCGTATTCATCGGCCACGCCTTGACCCTTGTCGCCGTGGCACTTGGCGCAATGGTTGGCGTAAATCAATTCGCCCGACAGTGCCGGCTTGGCCAAGGCGGTCGCCTGCGAGAACAGGGCCACAGCCAGTAGGCCAAGCGCTTGGCCAAGGGTTGGGATTACGTGACGCACTTTAGTTTTAACGCTGATGAGGCCGCCAAAATTCGATCGACCGTATCGACTTGGTCAAGGTTTCTGATTCAGATGCCGGTTGGCGAACTGGATGAACTGTTTCCAATCGTAGGGATCAACCGAGTGGCCGCCGGTGCGGATGTGGTAGCCGATGTCTCCGTCGAGCAGCGGCTGGTTTGCGGTCGGCAGCTTGGTGGTGGAGAGCGGTTTTTTGCCGAGCAACCGATAGACCGGCGCGGCATGGTTGGCAGATTGGAATTCGCCGTGCGGATCGGCCCACGTGTCGGCCGTGGCACTGGCGACGTAGACTGGGCGCGGGGCGATCAGCGAGAGCAGCATGTGCTGATCCACCGGCAGGTCGTCCTCCCGATCGTTAAACTTACGGGCGTTAATGCTGAGCCAGTGGGGAAAGCGGTTTAGCTTGGCCATCGTCTCGCCGTACTTGCGCCGCCACAACGCCGCACCGCCACAGCCGGACTGGGCCGAGATGGCCAACGCGAATCGCTCGTCCTGTGCCGCCGCCCAGAGCGTGGCCTTGCCCATTTTTGAATGCCCCATCACGGCCACGCGCTTGGCATCGATACGGTCGTTCGTCTCGAGGTAATCCAACGCGCGCATGCCGGTCCAGGCATTGGCAGCGAGTACACCCCACTCGTGTGCCTTGGGGAAACTCTGGCCATCGCGGAAAAACAGCTTGTGAATGCCGCGCCCGAACGACACCTCGTTGTGCCCGATCAGGTCGCCATGATAGACCGAGACGTAGCCAAAGCCATTGGCGATCAGGTCAGCCAATGGCACGCCGTTGCGCAGCCAGCCCTTGCGGCTGTCGCTCAGTTGCAAACTTGTCCCGCGCGGGCTGTCGAAGCTCAGCATCATGAACGCCGGCGCCGGGTTTTTCGTGTGGTTGGGAATGAATACGACCACATGAGTCTGCGCGGTGCCCTTGCGGTTCTTGAACCGGATGGAGACGTCGAGCTTGGTCGCTTTGCCACCAAGTACCGACTTGTCTTCCTTGATGACCTTGTAAGTCTGCTCGATGGGATCGGGCGGCACCGGTACGGCCCCGTAAATGAAGTTGGCAAACAACGAGAGAATCTGTGGCCGCCGGACGTTGCGCCATTGCTCGGCTGTGGTGACCGGTTTGCCCTCGGCCGTGACCAGTGGGTCGGGCAGGTCGTAGTGGGGAATGCGCGACTCGTCGTAGTTGACGTCGTTGTCGAACTCCTTGAGTTCCCGTGCGGAGACACAGCTACAAGCCAAGCCAAGGGCGGCGGTGAAAACTAGACAATTTCGAATCATACTGGGCCGCCGATGGTATGGATGCCCCCCCGCTTGGCCAAGCGCGGAGTGGGAAGATTAAAACGAAACCCACCTCATGCGACGGCGGTTTTCGGGATGACCCGATCACGTTGCGACCGTGTCACGGCCCCGGGATTACCACTGCATCGGCCGGGTTTTCTGTCCGATGGATATTCTCCAGCCAGTAAGTGTTCTGGCGTTTG
>CAJXAU010000065.1 GCA_913050205.1 uncultured Verrucomicrobiota bacterium | reverse complement strand
TCGCCATGCTGTAGCCCTTGGCCACCAACTGCGCCGCGACTGCCTCGGAGTCGCGCTCGTTCATTTGGCAACCGTATGTCTTGATGAATACGCTCGGCATTCCAAAAAGGCCGGACACCCTATGCGTCCGTGGCGGCCAGTTCAATACTTGACCAACGCCCTCACCGGCACATCGCCCATTTTGGCCCGGCCATCGAGAAAACCCAGTTCAATGAAGAAAACCGACTCCACCACCCTCCCTCCGGCCTTGGCCACGAGGTTTGCGGCGGCGGCGGCCGTTCCGCCCGTGGCCAGCAGATCGTCCACCAGCAGCACCCGCTGCCCGTTCGTCACGGCATCGGTGTGGATCGCGATGGTATTGCTCCCGTACTCGAGGTCGTAGCTCTCCTCATGGGTCTGCCACGGGAGCTTGCCCTTCTTGCGGATCGGCACGAACCCCACCCCCAGCTCGCGGGCCATCGCAGCGCCGAAGATGAACCCGCGCGCGTCAATCCCGGCGACGACGTCCACCGTCTCAGGCGAATGTTCCCCAAGCAGATGGCTGATGCTGCCGTCGAGCAATCGGGCGTTGCCCAGCACCGGGGTGATGTCCTTAAACTGAATTCCCTCCTGCGGAAAGTCCGGCACGTTGCGGATCGCCGCCTCCAGTTCCTCCAGCGTGACGTCGGTCGAGTCCATGCCGCAGTCTCTCCGCTTGGCCAAGCGGCGTCGAGACTATTGCGGGGCTTTCTCCAACTCGTCGATCTTTTGGCGCAGCTTGGCCAGTGCCGCGTTTTGCAGTTGCCGCACGCGCTCCCGTGTCACGCCAAACTGTTGGCCAATTTCCTCAAGCGTCGCCGTCTCGTCGCCATCCAGACCAAACCGTCGGGTCAGAATTTCCACCTCGCGGTCCGGCAGCAACCGGATCAGTGCGTGGAGCAGTGAGCTCATATTGTTGTCGATCAATTCGCGATCCGGGATTGTCGCCGCCTCGTCAGGCACCAGTTCGCCCAATTCGGTGATCGATTCCGCGCTCAGCGGGGCATCGAGCGACGACGGCCGTTTGGACACGCGGCGCATGAGTGACACTTTTCTGGGCGATAAACCAAGCGCTTGGCCAAGCTCGTCGTCGGTAGGCTCACGACCAAGGTCGTCCAGCAACCGCAACCGTTCACGACGCATCCGGGCGATCTTTTCAACCAAGTGCACCGGGAGGCGAATGGTTTTGCCCTGATTGGCCAACGCCCGCTTGATCCCCTGTTTGATCCACCAAGAGCTGTACGTCGAGAGTTTGCCCCCCTTGGCCGGGTCGAACCGCTCGACCGCCTTCATGAGCCCGATGTTCCCCTCGTTGATGAGATCGGAGAGCGGGAGGCCAAGCCCCTCGTAGTCCAGCGCGATCTTCACGACCAGACGTAGGTTTGCGTGAATCATTCGCTGCCGCGCCTCATCGTCGCCCCGCTGTACGCGCTTGGCCAAGCGGATTTCCTCCTCGGGTGAGATTCGGTCGAAATGGCCAATCTCCCGGAAATAGATTTTCTCCGCCGTGTGGTCTCTGTCGTCCCGGTACGAGCCAGGTGGATCGTCACCCGGACTGAGCGTCCGGGGCGGAGTCTCTGTTCCCACCGTTGGAATAACGACCCGGGGCGAGCGGGGAACCGTCGCGTCGGCAGTTTGAAACGGGATGGACGCCGGGGTGATTCCTCGACGAACATGCCCATTGCCGGCTTTTACCCTGGCAGGCCGCTTTACGGGCTTGGCCATGTATGAAGTCTTCTCCCGCCAAGGCAAGTGTGCAAGAAAAAAACGAAAACACTTGTCAGGGCAATCTGTATCGAGGAATCTTGGACATGGCGGCAGAGCAAAACGCGCAGTCACTCGATTCAGCCTTTTACCAGTCGGCGGACACCTTCTTTCCCGGGCAAGCCGGAACCGCGCTGACCTACGACGACCTCACCCTCGCAACGCTTTACTCGGAGATCCTCCCCCGCAACGCCTCGCTCGACACCGTGCTGGCAGACGGGTTGACCCTGCACATCCCAGTCGTCTCGGCCGACATGGACACCGTCACCGAATCGCGCATGGCCATCGGCATGGCATTGAACGGCGGACTGGGGCTGATCCATTATAACATGGCGGAGAAACAGCAGTTGAAGGAGGTCAGCCGCGTCAAGAATCACATCCACGGGTTGATTCAGGAACCAATCACCGTTGCTCCGAATCAGACCGTTGGCGAGGTGCTCGAGCGGATCGACGCGAAGAGCTACTCCTTCAGCACGTTCCCGGTCGTGGACGACAACCAAAAACTGGTTGGCCTGCTCTCCGGAAACGTCATCAAACCAAGGTACGCGTCGAAGCAAATCTCGCAGGCACTCGTCCCCCGCGACCAGGTCCAGACCATTCAGGAAAAGGAACTGGGGGCAGACCCCATTACGATCGCCGATCAGTTTTTCACCGAGCACCCCGGCATCAACAAATTGTTGGTGGTGGACTCGGAGGATCGCCTTCGCGGCCTGTTCACCCTGAGCGACATCGAGCGGATTACCCTCGAGAAACAGGCGCAGTTTCGCCCGGCCCGGGACGACAAGTTTCGCCTGCTTTGCGGTGCGGCAGTCTCCACTCCTCGCACGCCGGATGGAACGCTTGATCAGGCACGAATCGAGGCCCACGTCGGCGGGTTGATCGACCGCGGCGCGGATGTTGTCGCCGTCTCCACCGCCCACGGCCACACCCGAGGCGTTGGCGAAGCCGTTGAGTTAATCCGCACCGCTTATCCGGAGTTGCATATCATCGCCGGCAACGTCACCACGGCAGAGGGAGTTGAATTCCTCGCGGACAAGGGGGCGAACATCATCAAGATTGGACAGGGGCCTGGCTCCATCTGCACCACCCGTATCGTGACCGGGGTTGGCATCCCGCAAATGACCGCACTTTACGTCGCCAGTCGCGTGGCACGGGACAAGGGGGTCAGTATCCTCGCCGACGGCGGCATCACCAAGTCGGGCGACATCGTCAAGGCGTTGACCCTTGCCAATGGCGTCATTTGCGGAGGACTCCTCGCCGGTTGCCCAGAGGCTCCCGGCAAGGTGATGGAAATCAGCGGCAAACTTTATAAACAGTATCGAGGCATGGGCAGCCTCGAGGCGATGAAAGCCGGATCCGCCGCCCGCTACGGACACGCAGCCAAGGATACAGGCCGCAAAGTTGCCGCCGAAGGCATCGAGGCGCTCAAGGAGGTTTCCGACAATCTCGACCACCTGCTGGCCCAGCTCATCGGGGGCATTCAGGCCGGCATGGGGTACCTCGGCGCTCCCTCTCTCATCGAGTTACGGGAAAAAGCCCGTTACATCCGCGTCAGCCCCGCCGGACAGCGCGAAGCCGCCCCACACGATGTCGTCGAGATGAAAGCCAGCCAGTAGTGCCTACCGGCACTTGGCTATTTTCCATGATTGCCAAGCGGAATCGGCTTTGGCTAAAGTCGCCGGCGTGAAACGGTATTCATTCCTAGCTTCCCTGTTACTGGCCGTCAGTGTGGTTCTGAGTCCGAGAGCAGCCGGGCCAGACGACGAGTTCATCCGCGCCTACATCCTGATCACCGAGGCGGACAATTTCGCCAAACGCGCAGAAAACACATCTGCCGCCCAGCGATACAAACAAGCGCTCGACACGCTGACCGCCCTTAAGGCAGGCAACCCGAACTGGAAATCCGGTGTCATCAATTTCCGGATCGACTACGTCAACAAAAAGCTCAAGTCGCTCAACGTAGGCACTCCAGCCAAACCGGCTGCAGTTACGCCCAAGGCCAATTCGCCCACGTTCGATGCCGAGACGGCTCGACTCACCATCAACGATCTCAAACGCCAAATCGAAATGCTCGATAACGATCTGGCGTTAAAGGACAACAAACTCAAGGAAGCCCTGTCCGCCATCCCCTCAGTGGACGCAACCAAGCGCTTGGCCAAGCTCGAAAACGACTTGGCTGGGTTGCAACAGGAAAACACCAACCTCAAGACTTCCATCGACAATGCGACCGCTCAGTTGAAGAGCGCTCAAGCCGACTTGGCCAAGGCACAGGAGGAGGCAACAAAGGCCACCACCGACTTGGCCAAGGCGCAGGCCAAGGCCGACGAGGCCGAGATCGAACTCGCCAATGCCAAGGATCGCATCAAGGCAGCCGAGTCCAACGCCAGTGACAAGGAAATCCAACGCCTTCAAAAGACGCTTACCGCCCGGCAAAGCGAGCTCAACACTGCCACCAGCGAGTTGACCATCGCAAAAGCCTCCGTTGAATCCCTCGAGGAAAAACTCAAGTCGTACGACAAGGGCACCGCCGAAAAGGATCTCGAAGCCAAAGTCGCATCCCTCGAAAAACAACTCAACAAAAGCCAAGCCGACTTGCAGCAGACTGCTGCAAATCTCAGTGACGCCTCCGCTGAGAATTCCGACCTCGAAGATCAACTCAAAGCCCTCGAAAAAGGCTCAAGGGAAAAGGAACTCGAGAGCACCATCGCTTCGCTGCAAAAACAATTGCAACGAGCAGAGCGCGCCAAGGTGGCCTCAGGCACCAAACCCCGAAGCAATCGTAGCTTTAGGGATATTTTCAATTTCCGGGGCCGGAAACGCGCCGAAAACGCTCAAGTCGCCGAACTGCAAAATCAGGTCAAAATCCTTCGCGCACGCCTCGAGATTCTCGACGCCGAAAAAGTCCCCCTAACCGCGGAGGAACAGGAACTACTCACCGACCCGAAAGTGACACCAGCGCCGGAAAACACCCTGGAGGCGAGGCTCGCCAGCATCCCTGCAGGCCAAGTGGAAAACTTTAAGGCGGGCGAAGCCAAGCTCTTCAAGGATCACCAATACGCCGAGGCCGAGGAGAAATTCATGCACGTCCTCAAGCTGGACGAAAACAATCCCTTGACCTTATCCAACTTGGCCATCGCGCAGATGGAACAAGACAGATACGATGACGCCCAAGCCAGCCTCGACCGCGCACTCCAGCAGGATCCGGACGATCCCTTCGCACTGAGGGGCATCGGTATGTTGAATTTCAGGAAAAAGGAATACGAAGCCGCCCGGGACAATCTCTCGAGAGCAGCGACGCTCATCCCCGAAGACCCGATCACACAGCATTTCCTTGGATCCACGCTTCAGCACCTTGGCCAACAAAAAGCCGCCGAGACAGCGCTGCGCAAGGCCATCCAACTGAAACCGGGGCATGCCATCTCGCACTTCAATCTCGCAGTGGTATATGCCACCCAGAAACCTCCGTTCACCGCATTGGCCAAGTTTCACTACAACAAGGCCGTGCAAGCCGGACATCAGGAAGATGAGGCCCTGAAAAACCGCATCGACGGGGGGAATTAATCATCATGCTGGGGCAGTACGCCCACGAACTGAGCATTGCAACCCGTGGGCGTGCTTTTTATGAAATCACGCGGGAAGTCGATGCTCACGTTGCCGCTGCTGGGTTCAAAACCGGGCTGGTTACACTGCACGTCCGCCATACCTCAGCTTCCCTTTTGATTCAGGAAAACGCCGACCCCAGTGTCCGCACCGACCTGGAGTCGATTTTTTCCCGGCTGGCCCCCGACGCTGATCCCGTCTACGAACATAATTATGAGGGCGATGATGACATGGCAGCCCACGTCCGCACCGCATTAACCAACGTCAACATAAGCATCCCCATCTCCGGCGGCTCAATGGTTCTCGGCACTTGGCAGGGAATCTACCTTTGGGAACACCGCACCCATCCCCACTCCCGCCGCATCCACCTCCATATCACCGGGGAATAAACTATTGACGCCTTGGGTGCTTGGCTGCTCAATCGGGGCATGGCGAACTCTGTTTCTTTTCTCCGTCGTATTGTCTTCGTGGCCGGTGCAATCGCGCTTGGCCAAGCGGCTGTTCAGGCCGACGTCAAACTTCCCTCGGTCTTTGGCAACCACATGGTTTTGCAGCAAGGCCAAAAGCTCCCGGTATGGGGCTGGGCTGACCCCGGCGAAGCCGTAACCGTGGCCGTGGCCGGCCAGACCAAAAAAACCAAGGCCAACAAAAAAGGTTCCTGGCGGGTGCGGCTCAATCCGCTCAAGGCCAGCAAGACACCGGTGCCATTCTCGGTGAAAGGCAACAACACAATCGAGTATAAGGACGTGCTGGTCGGCGAAGTCTGGCTTTGCTCCGGCCAATCCAACATGGAATGGACCGTCTCCCGCTCAGCCAACCCGCAAGAGGAAATCGCCAATGGCAAACATCCGCTGATTCGTCACATCAAGATTCCTCATCGGCCGTCGGATAAGCCGGAGCAGGACGTCACTCCCCAGCGCGGAGGATGGGAGGTGGCCAGCCCGGACACCGTCGCAAATTTCACTGCCGTCGGCTACTATTTCGCCCGGCACCTAAAGGGGGAACTCGACGTGCCGATCGGTCTTCTTGGCTCCAACTGGGGCGGAACCCGCATCGAGCCATGGACGCCCCCCGCAGGCTTCAAGTCCGTCCCGGCGCTGAAAAACATCGCGGACAATCTCAAGGATTACCCCAAGAAAGGCGGCAACGGAAACATTCAGCACCAATCCGCGCTCGCGCTCTACAACGGCATGATCTCCCCGCTGAAACCATACGGCATCCGGGGGGCAATTTGGTATCAGGGCGAGTCCAACAACGGCGAAGGCATGCTTTACTACGAGAAGAAAAAAGCACTCGTCAACGGTTGGCGTAAGGTTTGGAATAACAAAAAACTGCCGTTCTATTTCGTGCAACTCGCCCCATTCAAGTATGGCAATCGCAACCCGCACGACCTCGCCGGCATCTGGCAGGCACAGTTGAGCGCGCTCGACATCCCGCACACCGGCATGGCCGTGACCACCGACATCGGCAACACACGTGACATCCACCCGAAGAACAAACAGGAAGTCGGACGCCGCCTCGCCCTCTGGGCGCTCGCCAAGAACTACGGTAAAAAAGACCTCGTTTACTCCGGCCCGTTGTTCAAGTCGTTCAAGGAAAAGGAACACCGCATCATAGTCAAATTCGCACACGGCAAGGGGCTAAAGTCCAGCAACGAAAAACCGCTGAGCCACTTCGAATTGCAGGGGCCGGATGGTAAATGGTTCCCGGCCGGCGCGTACGTGCACGAGGACGAGTTGATCGTCACCAGCAAGGCCGTGCGTGAACCGAAAAACGTCCGTTTCGGCTGGAATCAGGAAGCGGAGCCAAATCTGGTCAACGGGGCCGGCCTGCCAGCCTCGCCGTTCACCTCCGAGAAGAGCAAGTAACCGCTTGGCCAAGCGCTTGGCCAAGCCGCCATGAGCGCATTCTCAAACCAATTTTGCAGGGCCGGTGCCATCCTTGGCACGGCCCTTTTTCTTGTTGCAGGATGCCCCCTTGGCCAAGCGGATCAAAACACCCCGCCGGACTTCAGGATTATCGAAGGGAAAAACGATCGCCTGCCCCAACTGAACCCTGCCCTGCCAAGGTACATTCAGGTTTTCGGACTGTTCATTCAGGCCACCAGCCGGGTGCCGGAGGCCAAGTTGCTTCATGCCGCCGATATCGCTGCGGATTTTCTGGACAATGACCGGGACGGAAAACCGGATAATCCCAGAGTGAACGACGAGTTATGGAACCAACGCGCGGCGGTCGTAATGGGTTACGATGAACGAGAATTGGAACGGCTCCACAATCGCCTGGACGAACGCGTCGAGGACTACGCGCTGCAAGGATTGTTC
>CAJXAU010000064.1 GCA_913050205.1 uncultured Verrucomicrobiota bacterium | reverse complement strand
GTGTAGCCGTGCAGTACCTCGTAATCAAACCGAATGTGGTTGAATCCCACAACCAGATCAGCGCGCTGAAGCTCCTCGATGAGGTCGTTGACCTCGGACTCCTGGTAGATGGAATACTCGCCGTTGCCGGTGCTGTAGGTGACCCCGATACTCATCCCCATCTTGTCGATGTGTTTCCAGCCGCCGACCTCGTCGGCAGCGCGCATTGTTTCGAGGTCGAAGTAAACGATATTCCTCACGTCAGCAGTCGCGGCAGAGACTACTCGATGCTTTGCCCGGAGGAAACAAAACTCGACTGGTAACCGAAAGCCCTCTTCAATGGCTGTCGAGATGGGCAAAGGTTCGCATAATGGTCCAAGCGATACAGCGGCGTTACATGATACGTCGCTGCATTTATCCGACACGGACGGTGATTTTCCGGTTCATTGGAAAAGCGGTTCGCTAAAATATGCGGATTTTAAGCTCATGACCGAGGGGGGCACGGCCAAGTTATTCACCTGCCGTGACATTAATCTCCATCGAGAAGTAGTGTACAAGACATTGCACCCTGAAATGCGGGAATCGGAAATCGAGACTCAGCGCTTTCTCCGCGAAGCCCGGGTCACTGCCAAGCTGGCGCACCCGGGCACTGTGCCGGTCTATGAGATGGGAAGAGACCGCAACGGTGACATGTATTTCACGATGAAACGTGTTCGGGGGCGAAACCTGAGGGACATCATTCAAGGTCTGCGCGATGGAAGTGAAAAAATCACCGCGCTGTTCAAAATGGATGTACTGATCGATTCGCTAATCCAAATTTGCCAGACCGTCGCCTACGCGCATGATCACGGTGTCATTCATCGCGACCTCAAACCGGCGAACATTCTCATCGGCGGCTTTGGCGAGGTGCTCGTGCTGGACTGGGGGTTGGCCAAGGTTTGGGGTGAAACCGATCTTGACCATGAGCCGCTCCCGCAAGATGCCGACCCAGGCCTGACGCCGGCCGGTCGCCGTTACGGGACGCCACTTTACATGGCTCCGGAACTGGCTCGGGGGGATGCTCACATCGATGGCCGTGCGGACGTATTCAGTCTCGGAAACATACTTTTTGAAATCCTGACGCTACGCCAGTTGCTTCACGGCAAAACGGCACAAGAGGTGGCGGACAATCTGCTTGGCCAAGCGCTTCCTCGGCCAAGCGAGGCGGCCCCGGATCGTCAGATTCCAGCCACACTGGAGGCCATCTGTTGCCGCGCGTTGGAAAAGGATCCCCGCGAACGCTACCCTTCGGTTCAGTTGATGCTCGACGCGCTCAAAGCCTATCGCCTTGCCGGGGCTTCACTGGGCTAGGAAGCCAAGCGCTTGGCCAGGCGATTGGCGACACCGAGGTAAATCACGTTAAAACCGCCCAGTGTGAGGACGATGGTTTGTTGATCCGGCGGTATTGGTTTGGTTGCAAGCCAGAGCAGGGCTGCAGCATAAACTGCAGCGACCGCCACGAGTGCGGGGACGCCCCGGTATTGCTCCTTGGCCAACAGTGCGGCCACATAAACATTCGCCAGAGCCAAGGGTAACATGCCCCATACAAAAAAGGGCAGTAGCGCGCCAATCTCAGAGATTACTTTTTGTTTGGTGGCCAGCGCTTCAATTTTTCCGGAAAGATCCGGGAGCAACCATGCGGCGAGCGAGCAGCCAACGCAGCACAAGAGACCGAGCAGAACCGTTCCCTTGATCGCCTGCCCGAGGACGGTCATCTTGGAATCGCCGAGCGCTTTTACCATTTTTGGAAACATCACTGCCGCCAAGGGTGCGGTGAAAATCACCAGGCCGCGCCCAAACATGCCGGCTGCCCCGTAGAGGTCGGAGTCGTCCCCGCTCAGAATATTGCGGGCTGCGATCATATCGGCGCTAAACATGAATTGGCTAGCGCCGAGACCGAGTGTGAGCGGCACAATTCGTCTGAGCCATTCGTTGACATGAAACTGACCGCCGGATGCAAGGCTCTTTGCCCAAACTTGGCGGCCGTGCCAGCCTGCGAGAAGACAGGAAACGGTCAGTCCGATTAAAACCCCAGCGACTGCACCCACTGCCTGCCAGGAGAAAACGGCAACAAGAATGCCCACTGCCAAAAAACGGCCAGCGCCGTTCGCGATGGCGGTCCAACCGAGCCACCCGAACATTTGGCGTCCCTGTAATATGCCCAGCAGCATGGGCAGGCAAAGTTGAGGGAGTCCGACGAGGATAGTTAGGTAAATCGGCAGTGGGTCATCGACCTTCAGAGCGTTGAGAATTGGCGACTCGAGTGTCAGGGCGAGTCCACCAGCCGCCAGCCACCCGATGAAACAGATCAGGAAAATCTTCCGGATTGAGGCGGCCAAGTTGGACTGTTCGTCATCCGTGTATGCGGCCGCGGTTCTTTGGGCAAACACTGTCTGAAATCCAAGCGCCGGAATCATCATGAGATTCAAAACCTGCAGCAGGGCGTTGAATAGGCCGTACTGGCCTTCTTTCATCCATCCTCCAAAAAAGTGGACGGCAAACATCAGGACGCCGCCAAGAAATGTGGCGGTCAGCATCCAGCTTCCCTGCCGGAAAAATGTTTGTCGATTATCGCTCATTCATAACGGTTTCCAAACGATTCACTGCATTGCGGCAAACGATTTTCCAATCCAACTCTGTGGCAACGCGCTTGGCCAAGCGCTTGGTTTCGGCTTCAGGTGGCGGCTCGTTCAGCACCTGAAGCACGTCTTTGGCGAATTGTTCGCCATCAAACTCGGAAAAGCGAACGGATGGTTCTCCGCCAAAGTACGACTTCACCCCCGACAGTGGGGTGCTGACGACCGGGAGTCCCACAGCGGTGTACTCGACCATTTTTGCGACGAAGGCGCAGTGGGAGCCAACAGAGGATTCGTATGGGATGATACCGACGTGCGCCTGGCCTAGTCCACTGGCGATCTGCTTGTAATCCACAAACCCCGAACATTGGATGTTGGCTGATCGAGATGTTTGCCGGACCCTCTTGGTCAATTTTTTCAATGCATCCGTTTCCTTTCCGATAAAAAGGAAATGCGCATCCGGTCTTTCCTTGGCGATTCTCGAGATGGCCTGTGTGGCAATTGGGCCGAGATGATGCGTGTCGAATGAGCCGTGCATCACGATCGTGGGTGGTGAATCCGCAGTGGACTTGGCTACAGGAAAAGAGGCTGCGTCGTAACCGTAGTGGATTGTCAGCACGCGCGACGCTGGGAAGCCGTTTTTAATGACTCGCTTTGCAAGTTCATCGGATACGGTCAGGACGGCGTTGGCGTCATAGCGGATTGGCAGATTGAGTTCGAATCGCATCAGTTGATTCAGCACTAAACGGGGCATGACCCAGCGCGGCCACGACTCCATGAACCCGGTCAGATAATCCAGAAAATTCATGACCACCGGGATGTTGAGTTTGGAGCTGAGTTTGCCGGCGGCTACGGCAGAGATGGCGTGCTGTGAAAAGAGGGCATCGAATTGAATGTCGCGTGCGGTCTTCAAAACCAGATTCCGCAAACACCTTGGGTATGCGAGATATTTCAGCGAGCGGAATTTTGTATAACGTCCCATCTTCCAACCACTAAACGGGTGAATGTGAATACCGAATCGCTCGGCATTTTTTTCGTAGTCTGGAAAAACTGGGCAGAAAAGATGAACCTCATGACCGCGTGCGACCAACTCTTCGATGAGAAAAATGGCCTCAGCTGATCCTCCGCCGGATGGCGGATAGAACGGTTCATGCGTCAACAGGGCCAATCTCATGCGGGAGAGTGTGCCGAGAAATTACGGCATCGACAAAAGGAATCGGGTGAGAATGTCGACACCGCGTTCCAGTTGATTGATGGAGACCCATTCGTCGGCGGTGTGGGCTTGTGCAATATTGCCCGGCCCCCATACGACAGCAGGAGTGCCCGCCGCCGCAATGTTCGCCGCATCACAGTAATAGTCCACACCCATCGGTAATGACTGTCTGGCTGCACGCATGAGTTGCTGCACCAGTGGCAAGCTTGGGTCTGTCTCCAATGCGGGGCAGGCAAATCCTTTTACGTTTGTCAGCCTCGCCTTTAGGCCGCGATTTGTAAGGACTTCACTGATTTCACGGCGAATGGTTGCGAGCGTTTCTCCGGGGAGAGTGCGCCGGTCGAAGTCGGCCTGACAGGCATCGGGGACAATATTGGGCTGGGAGCCGCCGCCGATCATGCCGGTGTTTATAGTCGGGTGTCCGAGAAGGGGATGTGTTTTTCTGCGAAGTTTTTTGGCGTATTCGGTTTCGATGGCATCAACGCAGTTGGCCATGAGGTGCACCGCGTTGCGGCCTAATTCGGGGCGCGCCCCGTGAGCTGCCTTGCCCCGGGTGGATAGCCTGAGCCAATAATCACCCTTGTGTGCTGTGATCACTTTGCACTGAGTCGGTTCGCCTACCAATGCGAGGTCTGCCTTCAGCTTTAATTTCGCGAAAGCGCGTGAGCCGGTTTGGTTGCATTCTTCGTCAACGAATCCGATGAATATAAACTCTGTATTTGCCGGGCGTTGTTTGCGCTTGGCCAAGCGTTCCATCGCGTGAAACATGGTGGCGACACTCCCTTTTGTGTCGCAGGCGCCGCGACCGTGAAGGCGATTCCCTTTTTTTGTTGGTTTGAAAATTTTGTCGAGATTTCCGCCAACTGTGTCCATGTGAGGGGCGAGGATGATTCGGTGTTTTAGTTGGCCATCAGGAGAGAGTCTTGCAATGAAGTTATCGCGTCCACAGTTTGTTGGCTGTCGTTCGATTTCGAAACCGGCACGGGTTGAACGATCGGTGAGGTATTCAGCAACGCACTCCTCCCCGGCGTGGGGATCGTTTGGAGGGAGGAAGGCGTTGTTCACGCTTGGCAACGCGATCAGGTCGCGCAGCAGCTTGACGACCTGACTCATAGCTGCCCCTTGGCCAAGCGCTCGGGCAATTGCTCAGCGGATAGCTTGTGGATGTCCGCCAGCGTGTTGCCGCGTTCAATAGCCCAAAAATCGTTCTCGATGGCAAGAATTACGCGGCTATGAGATAAAAGTGACGATTTGTTTGGGTAGGGCATTTGCCGGTAATCGATCATTATAATTTTCCCTCCTGCCAAATCGTCCCCGAGTTTGTAGCTCTTCGTTTTGTTTTTATTGGCGTCGTAAATCATGACCTCCTGCTCCCCCTGCCACTGCGTGAGAGAGACGACCTTGTAAGTTTCCGGTCCGGGCGGAGGCGGTTTGGAAGGTGGGTTTGCCTTCGGTTTAGCAGGAGGCGGCGGAGGTGGGGGAGGTTGCTTTTGGTACGGCAAGAACAAGGCCCGCTTGGTGATGCCGGCATAAAGAACCCTGTCCTCGTTGTTTAACGTTGGGAAAACCGGTGGGGCATTCGTGCCGGTAAATTTTCCGTACCCCGTCCCGATGACAAGGGAGAGAAATTGGAAATTTACCCGCACGTCGGTGCCGCCGCTGAGAGGTGAAAGGGAAATGTTCTCAACCCTGTGAATGTGCGGATCGTTCTGTAAAAGATAAATTAGGTCAGTGACTTTTTTCAGCGAACCCTGGCCGTTGACGGTATAGCCAATCGGTTTTGGGCCGCGCCTGACGATGGCGCGTGGTTCAAATGGGCGGCGCGAGAAGGCAGTTTCGGAAAGTCCGCTTTGGCGGATGAGCCCGGTGATGTGTTCTCCCATTGCAGCGGAAGCCTCTGCCTGCGTACTGGCAAAACCTTGTGTGTTGAGCTTGGCCAAGCGCTTGCGATATTGGTCTGCGACTTTTTGGGTTTTCTGAAGTTTGTTAATATCGTTTTTACTTTTCGCGGTTTGACGCTCCCATTTTTTAATGGGATCAACCATCCAGGGGACGATTGCCTTGGTGACAAAAATTACGGCTGCCAAGAGCCCAATGACGACGAGCAGTACGCTTTTGAGATCGGGTTTACCCATGGGAAGGTTCCTTTCTATCGCCATTTAAGGAGAGGCCATTGGCGTGAATGTCATCCTCGATTCTTGCCGGCGGGGAGTTCGTCTTAAGGTTGGCTTTTATGTCATGGTTAAATTCGTCGGGGATGACGAGATCGAATGAGGCCCTGAACGAGTAGCCATGGCGGTCGTTGCCGGGTGTGTGCGGGACTGATTTGAAGATATAACCCAGATCACGAAGTGTTTTTTCAACCTCATGCAAGGTATCGCTGTCCTTTGCCTGAAGTTGAAACGATAGGACGCCGTTTTGCCCGGTCCTACGAGTACCTAGTGAGGTGAGGTATACCTTGTCGCACTGTGGCAAAATTGAACTGAGAAAAGCGAAGTGCCCGAGCCAATCCTTTGAGTCTGCTGTCCAATCAGACACGGCCTTGCCGGTGCGAATGACTATTTTGTTGGGCGTATCGGCCTTTTTCAATTTCGACAACAGTGGAGCCAGATTTTCGTATTTCGATTTGGCCTCCGACTCATAACGGTTTCGAAATGAAAACAACATGACCACCGCAGCAAGCAAAACGCAAACGCCGAGCAACCATTTCGTGCGTCCCTCGTTTCGACGAATGATCGGTTTTTTTGGGGCGAGGAAGTTAACGGCGAGCCCGCGTTCATCAACAAAACCAAGCGCCAATCCAAGCGAGGTCAAAGCGCGGGCGGCATCTTCTGTTTTATCGTCCGGCAAACCAACGCTCGTGGGCAGGGGCATGTGGCTGCATTTAATTTCTGAGCCGGAATGGATTTGGTTGCATAGTTCGTCTTCGAGGCCTGTACCGCCGGCAACAAAAAGTTGATCCAATTTTTGATAACCGCCCGAACCTTCATAACTGTGGAGGCAACGGAAGATTTCCTTCGTTGCATGGTTGAGGCGCTCGTTTCGTTCCGACTCAAGGCTGTCCTCGGAGAGGTTTAGATCGACGGAGAGTTCGCGGCTGAATACGAGTCTGCCGTCGATGAGGATGTCCACGTCCACCTCGTGTCGACGCACTGAGGCAAGGGCGACCGCGCCGCTGCCCAGTTCAGGGACGCAGGCCTTGAGGGCGCGATACGAGGCCATGGGGCGCAGGCCGAGTCCGGCCAGTGCAAACCCGGCCGACTCGGCTACGGTTTTGTAGTAATTGAGCGTCTCGGTCTTGATCGCAGAGACCACCACGTCCGCCTTGGCGTCAGTGGGTGCTGAAGTGGAGCCGGAATCTTTTTTCGCAGCCTTAATCTCCTGCTTCGTCGGTGCCTTGGTGACAGTAAAATCAATCGATGCCTGTGACTCGGGGAAGGGGAGTTCGCGGCTGGCCCGCATTCGGACCATTGAGGCCATTTCGCCAATGTCCTTGAGCGGGGGGAGTTGGAATTCTTTCAGGACGGCTTCGCCGCGTCGCACGGCCATGACGACCGTTCCGGGTGAGAGCTGAATTGCCTTCAGTTGTTCTCGAATCCACTCGCCGACTTTTTTGGCGTTTTGCAGTTCGAAACCCTCGCTTGGTACCGGGACGAGTTCGACGCGCTTAACCTGGGCAACACCACGCGTTGATGTTACGTGGACGATGCGGAGCATCCGTTTGTCGATATCCAGCGCTGTGACTTCTCCCCGTCGTTTGATTCGGGTGCCCAGCTTGGCCAAGCCGCTTGGCCAAGCGCGCTTCGTGTTGGTTGTGGGGTTAGTCATTCTGCGTCAGGTTCATGCCCTGCTGGGCACTAAAATGGTACGGAACACCCAGTTTGGTCAAATCCCTGAGGTAAATAATTC
>CAJXAU010000063.1 GCA_913050205.1 uncultured Verrucomicrobiota bacterium | reverse complement strand
GGTTTGCTGCTGCAAAACTCGGTACTGTATCTCAAATTGTGTACGCCAATCTGCCTGATCATTCTCGGGCTGTCCGCCTGGTTTTTCTTCCGCACGCTTGGCCTGCGGAACCTCGCCTGCACGATCGGTGCGGTGGCCGCGGCGTTCAACATGGAAGTCGTCTCGTACGCCTGCTGGGGCCTACCATCGCGGGCACTGACCTTCGCCACCACCTTCCTCGCCGCGGCCTTCGTCCTGCGCGCGCTGAAATCAAGGCCGTGGGCAAACCTCGCACTGGCCGGCGTTTGTGTCGGGCTTGGCCTGATGGAGGGTTACGATATCGGCGCACTATTCAGCCTCTACATCGCGGCGTTTGTGCTGTTCGGGTTCGTCATCAAACCGCTTGAGTCCGGCAAACAAACCGCGCTTGGCCAAGCGCTTGGCCGCGGGGCGGCCGGGGTTGCCGTGGTGGCCCTCGTTGCCGGGTTGGCCGCGTCACAAACCATGTCGACGTTGGTTGGCACACAACTGCAGGGCTCCACCAGCGGCCAAGGGAACAACTCGGCAGCCGCCAAGGAGCAGCAGTGGAATTTTCTCACGCAGTGGAGCCTTCCCAAGATGGAGGCGCTGCGCATCGTTGTGCCCGGTTTTTTTGGGTACCGACTCGACACACCCAGACCATATGATGCGGATAAAATTCGCTCCCTTGCGGGGGGCAACTATTGGGGCGCTGTGGGGCAGGACCCGATGATCGAGCGCATCGAGGAAGTGGAGGAAGTCATCGCCGCGTTCGGGCAGCGTAATGTCTTACCCGGAGAACTCGCACAAGTGATGGGTGTCAAAAATCAGGAAGCCGCACGGTTGATGCAATTGGTTCAGAACAAAAGACAATTTCTCCAGCGGCATTCTGGGTCGGGCGAGTACGCCGGTGTAATCGTGGTGCTGCTCGCCATTTGCGCCATACTCTTCGCGCTGCAAAAACGGACCAGTCTATATTCGCCAACTGAAAAACGGATGATCCTGTTTTGGGCCGGACTCGGTGTCATATCACTGCTGCTGGCGTTTGGGCGGCATGCCATATTCTACCAATTCATCTATCAGTTGCCGTTCTTCAACACGATGCGCAACACGATCAAGTTTCTACACCCGATGCACTTCGCCATTATAGTCCTGTGCGGCTACGGCGTGGAGGGCATAATCCGGCTCGCTCGACAGGAAACTGAGGGCAGCGCCACGCTCATCAAAAAATGGGTGATGGGATTTGCCATCGCGGCCGGTGCCTGCCTGCTATTTAGCTTGGTCATGGGCGCTTCCAAAGGACTGCTCGCGCAACATATTGCCGGTCGAGGTTTTACACCAGAAACCGCAGCCACAATGGCGGCCTTCAGTTCGTGGGAACTCATAATCACTGCGCTCATTTTTGGCATCGGTGTATTCCTGATAACCAAAACACTTCGCAGCAAAGCCTCCCCGGTTTTTGGAATCGGTTTGGTTTTGCTTATAGCACTGGACCTCACGCGGGCGAATATCCCGTGGGTCCAGTATGACGACTATAAGGATAAGTATGAAAGCAGCAATCCACTGATAGACAGGCTCAAGCAATCACCACACGAAGGGCGCGTGACTATATCTCAAATTTCCCCTGACACCCTACGACAACTATACGGCGTTGAATGGCTGCAACACCAATTTCTATATAATAATATCCAATCCATCGACGTTGTTCAGGCACCGCGCATGGCCTCAGATCACGAGGCATTCGAACGCCGATTCACCCCTGTTGGCGGAGACACGAACACATATCACTTGATCGGGCGCCGCTGGGAGTTAACTAATACCCGTTGGATTCTCGGGGGCACCAACGACGTGGCATTCTTCAATCAACAATTCGACCCCGGCAAGGGCCGTTTTTCCGTAAACGACCGTTTTCAAATCGGACTGAGGCCGGATCATCCGAAGCAAAACGTCCCCGAGTTGGAGGATCTAACGACTCAGTTTAATCCAGCCGGTGATCATACCTTGATCCGATTTGACGGTGCCCTGCCCCGGGCCAAGCTCTATAGCCATTGGCAGGTACAAACAAATGACACGGCAACTCTTGAAACCTTGGCCAAGCGGGACTTTGACCCGCACGCATCTGTCATCGTCAACTCCCCAATCGCGCCCTCACAACCTGCGCTTGGCCAAGCGGCCGGCACGGTCAATATCACGGCATATAAACCGAAGGAGATCCAATTATCGGCAAATGCCACCTCAGAGTCCGTGCTACTGCTCAATGATCACTGGTCGCCCCACTGGCAGGTCAGCATCAATGGCCAACCGGCAGAACTGCTACGATGCAACCACGTCATGCGCGGCGTACGGTTGGCGCCCGGACAACATTCCGTCGTCTTTCGATTTCAGCCACCGAATACTTGGTTATATGTGAGCCTCGCCTCGCTACTTGGCGGTTTCGGATTGCTTGGTTTTATCATGGTCGATGAGAGAAAAAAACAGGCTAATATCGAGACCTCATAGTGCAGTTGTCGAAAAATATAGCATCGTTCGACAAAGCCCCAGCGTGCATCGCAGGCAATCCTTTTCGCTAACATGGGTGAGCAGCAAAACTATTATCGCGAAAACGAGGCTTATGCTGATTTTCTTGAAAATTGGGACGCCGGTTTTTATGCGAAGTATGCTGACGCTCTTTGCCCCACTGAACCGGGTGGCAAGGCACTCGACGTTGGCTGCGGGGTTGGCCAAGTGGTGCAACGATTGATCGATGCTGGTCATGAGGCGCACGGGGTGGAGGTCTCGGAACCCAACATCGTCAAGGCCAGGCAGATCAGCAACCGCTGCCAACTCTATAACGGTCGCAGTCTGCCTTTTGGCAGTGCCATGTTCAACAGCGCCGGCGCACTGAACGTCCTAGAGCATGTCGAGGAGCCGGAGGCATTTATCACGGAGATGATCCGCGTGGTGAAACCGGGCGGGAGGCTCGTCCTATCTAGCCCGAATTTTTTCCGGGCGATTGGCTTCCGTGACTATCATCCGAGGATGCGTGGGCTCGGCAACAAGTTCAAAAACTGGCGTCGCCTTCGGGCCAAGCGCAGGCAGATCGCTACCGAACCTGGCGCGGTTCGATTCGACCGGATGGAGCCGATTATTCGTGAACCGTTTCAACCGGACGATGATGCCATTATCGCCACCAACGGCGTGGAGATGCGGTTTTTTCTCGAGAAAAACGGCTGCGAAGTGTTGAGCGTGGAGTGTACGGACCGATATGTGACCAAGCCGATTGATTTCGCCCTCAATCTTGGCCCGTGGCGATTCCTGATGTTCAATGCTTTTGTAGTCGCCCGAAAGCGTTCGCATTAGGCCAAGCGCTTGGCCAAGCGGTTTTTTTTCCATATTTTCGGTCAAAAAAAGTACCTTTCCGTTTGAAAAAACGGTGGATTTGTGGCCTCATTCGGCGACCGATGAAACCAAGACATGCAGTGTTGCGTGCAAAAGAGCTGTGTACACGTACAATTTTAAGATGAAAAAAGGGTTTTTACAGGGAATCTTGGCCGGTTTGTTTTTCGCAGTGACCGCCCAAGCCGAGGAAGCCAAGCCGAAGAAGGTCAGTTTTTACAACGACATCAGGCCAATCTTTCAGGCTTCATGCCACGGCTGCCACCAACCGGCCAAGGCCAAGGGCGACTACGTCATGACCACGTTCGCGGAACTGCTGAAAGGCGGTGACAGCGAGGAGGTTGCCGTTGTGCCCGGCAAGCCGGACGAGAGTCACCTGATCACGCTGATCACACCGATCGATGGCGAGGCGGAGATGCCGCAGAAGGCCGATCCCCTGCCGGAGGATCAACTCGCGCTGATCTCCCGCTGGGTGGCAGAGGGTGCGGAGGATGACACCCCGACCAGTGCCAAGCAGCGCTACAACATGGACAACCCGCCGGTGTACAGCCTGCCACCGGTGATCTCCTCGATCGATTACTCGCCGGATGGAACACTGATCGCACTGGCAGGATACCACGAGGTGCTGCTGCACAATGCGGATGGCTCCGGCTTGGCCGGACGTCTGGTCGGTTTGTCCGAACGCGTGCAGAAGGTGAAGTTTTCACACGATGGCAAAAAGCTGGCGGTGGCAGGTGGTCTCCCTGCACGGGCGGGCGAAATTCAGATTTGGAACGTCAGCAGTAAGCGGTTGGCAATGTCGATCCCGGTCGGGTTCGACACGCTCTACGGCATCAGTTGGTCGCCGGACAACAAAAAGGTCGCGGTCGGCCTTTCCGACTCCACGCTCCGGGCATTCGATATCACTTCCGGTGAGCAGGTGCTGTTTAAAGATCATCACGATGACTGGGTGCTCGACACGGTGTGGAATAACAAGGGTGATCACTTGGTCTCGGTGGGTCGCGACATGGCGGTGAAATTGACTGAGGTGGCCACCTCGCGGTTTGTTGACAACATCACCTCCATCACTCCGGGCGCGCTCAAGGGCGGCATCCACGCCATCACGGTGCACCCGAAGAAGGAGGAGGTGCTCGTCGGTGGTTCGGACGGTGTGCCGCAGGTATTCCGGCTGACGCGTGTGACCAAGCGCGTGATCGGCGACAACTCGAATCTCGTCCGCAAATTCCCACCGATGCCGGGTCGGATTTTCTCTCTCGACTTCGCGCCGGACGGCAAAAAGATGATCGCCGGCAGCAGCTACAACGGCACTGGCTCAGTACACCTGTATCACTCCGACTACGACAGCGGTGTGAATGATGCCTTGAAGAAGGCGTTCGAGCGTCCACTCGATGGTAATTCAAAGAAACTTTCCGCCGAGTACCACACCAAGCAGGTCAAACTCTTGGCCAAGGTCTCGCTGGGTACTTCGGTTTACTCCACGGCATTCAGCCCGGACGGCAAAACGATCGCCGTGGGTGGTGCGGACGGCGTGGTTCGCCTTTATGACAGCCAAGCGCTTGGCCTGAAGCGGGCCTTCATGTCCGTGCCGATGGCAGACGACAAGTTGCAGGACGTCATCGCCCTGTCGGCCGAGCCGTCGGAGATCAATCTGAACGGTAAATTTGACTACAACCAACTATTGCTTACCGCAGTGAAGGGCACCGGCGAGAGCTACGATGCCTCACGTGACTTCGCCTTCAAGCTCGATTCTGATGTCGTCAAGGTCAGCAAGAGCGGCATGGTGGAACCGATGAAGGATGGCGAGGCCAAGCTCGAGATTTTCCACAAAAACCAAAAGACCACGTTAACCGTTCGGGTAGCTGGAATCGATGGAGACTTTAAGCCGGACTACGTCCGCGACGTCATGCCGGTGCTCTCAAAACTGGGCTGCAACGCCGGTACCTGCCACGGGGCCAAGGACGGCAAGAACGGCTTCAAACTTTCGTTGCGCGGGTACGACCCGATCTACGATATCCGTGCCTTCACGGATGATCTGGCAAGCCGGCGCGTCAACGTCGCCTCTCCGGATAACAGCCTGATTCTCCTCAAGGCCTCCGCCTCCGTTCCCCATGAAGGGGGGCAGTTGACCAAGATAGGCGAGGACTACTACGAAATTCTCAAGAGCTGGATCGCCGGCGGTGCCAAGCTGGAGTTTGACTCACCGCGTGTCACCGGCATTGAGCTTTCGCCGAAAAACCCGGTGGTGCAGAAGATTGGTGACAAGCAGCAGATGCGAGTGATCGCCACCTACGCCAACGGCGAAAAGCGCGACGTCACCGCTGAGTCGTTCATCGAGACCGGCAACTCAGACATCGCCACGACGGACAAGAGCGGGCTGGTGACAACTGCCCGACGCGGCGAGGCTCCCATGCTTGCCCGGTTCGAAGGAGCCTACGCCTCGACAATCGTGACCGTGATGGGAGACCGCTCCGGCTTCGAGTGGAAGGACATGCCGACCAACAACAAGGTCGACGAATTTGTGGCAGCCAAGCTCAAGCGCACCAAGACACTACCATCCGAGATCGCCTCAGATGAGGAATTCCTCCGCCGCATTCACCTGGACTTGACCGGCCTGCCGCCGACCGCCGAGGACGTCATTAAGTTTGCCGAGGACAAGCGCGACAGCAAAACCAAGCGCGACGAGTTGATCGACAAACTGGTCGGCAGCGACGACTACATTGAGCATTGGACGAATAAGTGGGCAGACCTGCTTTTGGTCAACCGGAAGTTCCTCGGCACCGAGGGTTCCTCCGCGTTCCGCACATGGATCCGGAACGAAGTTGCCAACAACACGCCTTACAACGAGTTCGCCCACAAAATCATCACCGCGAGCGGCTCCAACAAGGACAACCCGGCCGCCTCCTATTACAAAGTACTCCGCGAGCCGACCGAGATCATGGAGAACACCACGCACCTGTTCCTCGCCACCCGATTCAACTGCAACAAGTGCCACGACCACCCGTTCGAGCGATGGACGCAGGATCAGTACTACGAGACCACGGCCTATTTCGCACAGGTCAGCCTGAAGAGGGACGACAAGTCCGGCGACAAACGCATCGGCGGCACTGCGGTCGAGGGAGCCAAGCCGTTGTACGAGATTATTTACGACCGCAACGAGGGTGAAACCAAGCACGACCGCACCGGCGCAATCACGCCGCCGGCCTTCCCCTTCGCTGCAGAGCACAAAGTGCCCGAGAAGGGTAGCCGCCGCGAAAACTTCGCCGCTTGGTTGACCGCCTCAGACAACGAGTACTTTGCCAAGAGCTACGTCAATCGCCTCTGGGGATACATGACCGGAACCGGCATCATCGAGCCGATCGATGACATCCGCGCCGGCAATCCGCCAACCAACCCGGAGTTGCTCAATTGGCTGACCGACCAGTTCATCGAGAGCGGTTTCGACGTGCGTCACCTCGTCAAGACCATCACCAAATCCCGCACCTATCAGTTGAGTGTGAAAACCAACAAGTGGAACGAAGACGACACCATCAACTACTCCCACGCCAAGGCGCGCCGCCTCCCAGCCGAAGTGTTGCTTGATGCAATCTACCGAGCAACTGGTACCAAGAGTAAATTCCCAGGCGTACCGGAGGGCACTCGCGCCGCGCAATTGCCGGACTCCGGCGTGAAACTGGCCGACGGCTTCCTCGGTAACCTCGGTCGCCCCGCACGCGAGAGCGCCTGCGAATGTGAGCGCTCTAACGAGCTTCAGCTTGGGCCGATCATGGCACTCATCAGTGGTCCCACTGTAGGCAACGCCATCAGCGCCAAGGACAACGCCATCACCAAGCTCGTCTCCGACATGGCGGACGACGAGAAAATGATCGATGAGTTGTTCCTCCGCGTACTGAACCGCCACGCCACGCCGCAGGAAATCACCGCCGCCAGAAAAATCATCGAGGACGTGAAAGCTGAGCATAAGACCGCGATCGATCAGTTGGCCAAGTACGAGAAGGAAATTGAACCCCGCGAGACTGCCCGTGCAAAGAAACGCGACGACGCCATCCGCTTGGCCAAGACCAAACTCGAGGCTTACAAAATGGAGATTGCCCCGCGCGAAGCCGAGGCCGACCGCAAACAAAAGGAACGCATCGCCAAGGCCGAACAGGCGCTCAAGGCCTACAATGACAGCTTGGCCAAGCGCTTGGCCGACTGGGAAGGCTCCGCCGCCAAGACCACTCAATGGACAGCAGTCGAGCTTGGCGACTTGAAGGCCACCAACGGCTCCAAACTCGAGAAGCGCGACGGCAACGTGGTCTTCGCCAGCGGCGATCTGAAGAAAACCGTCTACACCGTCAACGCCGATACCAAGCTCAGCGGCATCACCG